>NZ_JBFUCY010000031.1:0-89839 GCF_056404995.1 Mucilaginibacter sp. P2_A5 | reverse complement strand
CGCTGCCGCAAGGTACTGTCATTAAAAACAAGTGTTTTGAATAATATTTTTCTTTTAAATTTGTAATGCGAAAGAAGGCATACGGCGAGCAATCGACGGATGACTATCTTGTGTAGCCTGGCTTTTAGCCGGGCTACTTCTTTAGCCCTTCGGGCTAAGCGAAAGAAGGCACCGGCTCTCTTTCTCCAGATGTATTTTTTATTGCTTCCGGCCCTTTTGGCATAAATGTTTCATTCTTTTTCCATAGTGTGTAAATCAGCACCAATAGCTTTTTTTGTACGGCTACATAAGCTTTCATCTTTTGTCCGTGTCTGCTGAGTATACGTTCAAAAAATGTCTTAAACTGACCGGTATTATAGCGCACTACACTAAATGCTGGCATGTGCAGCGCCCGCCGAATATGACTGTTTCCCTTCTTGGATATTTTGGTTTTTCCCGACCTTTTCCCTGATTGATTTTCTATTATATCGTAACCGGCAAAACTGATTACCTGTGCGATAGATGTAAATAATGTAAAGCCATTGGTTTCGGCAAGAATAGCAGCTACAGTTAGATTGCCCATGCCCTTCACCTCTGTAATGTACCGTACCTTTTTTGCTATTTCCGGGTTGCTGAAAAGCTGCTTGTCTATTTCCTGTTCTGTTTCCTGCAATTCTTTTTCTATAGTAACAATTAGCTTTTTAAGCTGTTTCATTACTTTTTTATTACTGTAAATGCTGTGCTCATCAGCATGGAGCTGATTGTTGACATTGGTTTTCAGTTCTTGCAGGCTTTGATGGTGACGTGTAAGAGCCCGTAATGTATAAAAGAACTCGTCCATCGGTTGCCAAAGCGCGAGCGATTGTTCAGCACCCATACGCGCAAGACCCTGGGCATCTATCTTGTCATTTTTGGTTTTAAGGCCAATGGCCTGCATGTACTTTTTTGCCTTGTTAGGTAATACAACTGATACCTGGAACCCCGCCTTAAAAAGGAACATCGCGCACAATTCGTAATAAACTCCGGTAGCTTCCATTACAATAACTAAGGGCACATTTACCTCCTTTCTGTGCCGGGCTAACCACACAAGCAGTTCTTTAAAGCCTTGTTGATTGTTGGAAAACTTACGGCTGGCTTTTACTTTTACCTGTTGGCTGGCGTCAATAACGGACAGGCAGGCATGAAAATCATTTTTTGAAATATCGATGCCAAATGAATACTTTAACATAGCGACAGTGATTAAAAAGTAAACAATAACAGGAACTTTTTATACGGCCTTTTCTCATAGTCTTATGCAGGATAACAGAAACTCAGTCTGCTTCCTTAAGTACTGTCCGGGCTTGGTAAAAAGAAACTAAAGGCAGGTTTATCTTGCGGCCGACATCCGCGTTGCGGTGTCTGTAGGCTCCCGTCAAAGTGCTGCCCTTAGTCCTGTTTATTAATATTTACAAAGATATGAGGCTCCAGCCTTGTGGCCCGCTGATAGGTAACCGCCATGCTAAGTAATGAATCTCAACTCCCGGATGTTTAATTTCATCCGGGAGTTAGTATTTTTAACGGGAGCAAAAGAGTAATATAAGGGCATTAGGGTTTGCAACCCACATTGTTAATTGTCCTAAAGGCATGGCGTATACTTAGCATGGGGCACACAAGCCAGGAGGCTTGCGGCAGCGGGGCGCATCTGGTTCGTCGCCGATACATGGCAACTGCTTTGAACACGAATGAAAGAGTGCCTGCCCGCCCCCGGCAGTGGCGGGATCCTCTTGACCCCCACGCCTGGCGGGATCGGGGGGGTCTTTATAGCAAGTATTTTATGTCACCGCGGTGGCATGTGGTCAGCCGATGGGAAAAATACTATAGTTTCACGATTCAATTGTTAATAATTCAATACTTTTCTCGTCTGATGAATATTGCAAATGCAATTTGAAATTCTCAAAAAGATATTTATCCCACGGCGGTGTTTTTCCGTATATAAAACTAAAATCTCCACCACCGGATAAATCAGGAACATCTAATAGCATTCTCACATCGTTACGAGAAAAATCAAAATTAAAATCAAAGGGTAATTTATCAACAAACTTAGCCGAACCTTCCTGTGTCCCTGAAAAAAAGTGAATAGCTTTTATCCGATTATTTTCTTGCAAAATTATATCTATTCCTTTGTCAGGGTTATACAAACCGAAAACATCAATGCCTTTTTCTATAGGAACATTACCAAAATAATCATTATATAAAACAGTCTTGTTTATTTCCTTGAGATCTTTTCCAATCCAATTTATTATCTCCATCTTAATTACTTTTTACAAAGGTGCTGAAAGTGTTTGATTGCCCTATCAATGTCATTGTTTGTAAATCATCCTCAGCATACGTCTAAGGTTATGTGAATTTCCTGAAGTTGTATAAGATTCTACAAAATAAATTATATCACAAGTACAGATAAGTTTGGAGTTGCCTACATTTGATAGTTAGCCGCAAGCCAGTAATGAAATGAAAAAAATATTTAGTATCCTCTTCCTTATGATAGGATTGTTTTTTGTGATTAAAAGAATCTACCATATTCCCGAACAACGGGACATTGCCAGAATAAATAAATTGTACTATTCCAGAGAATTTGAAAAAGCAAAAAATGAGTTAGAAATACACGTAAGGAAATATCCCGGCTCTTCTCAAAGTTGGGCCTATCTGGGTTTAGTAAAACTTGAATTAAATGACACTGCTGGTGCCGAATTAGCGTACAGAAAGGGATTTGAATTAGATAAGCGGAATGATAAAGCTATTGTAGGCTTAGGAATGGTAGAAAGAATGAAAGGGAATTATATAAAAGCAAGAGAATACTATGAAAATGCGATAGCGATAAATCCTGATAATCCCGATAGCTATTCCAGTTTGTTGGTGCTCGAGATTATAAATAAGAATTATCCGAAAGCCGTTGAATTGGGAGAAAAAGCGAGACGACTGAACCTAACTAAAACTCGCCCCGGCGTTCTCGGAAATTTAGTAATTGCCTATCATTTAAATCATCAGATAAAAGAACGGGACCTGGTATTAGCCGAGCTCAGGAAAATGAATTATCCAGATATTAAATATATTGAAATGGTAATTAACGATGAGATTGATTTCGATGACCTTATTTAAAGACAAGATGTTGAACAACAGTTGGATATATCAAACATTCACTTGAACACTGACCACAAGTCACCCCGGCTGGCCGACCATATCGAGCTGAAACCGCATAGAGGGTGGAGATCAATTTTGTCCTTTATGAAAAGCGATATTTTCCCATTCTGTTCATTCTCAAATTCTGCCAATTCTGATTCAGACAAAGTGTTAGGGATAGTAGCGGATACCGGCCAATGTGGCTAAGGCCTGTGCAGTATAAGCGGATAGCCCGGCCGCAGGCAACACCATAAAAAAGTATCAAGTATTTAGTATCAAGTATCAAGATTTTTTGATGTGCAGATTAACTGTGTTGAGGGCTTCGCCGTTTCAGATGTAAGAGTGCTGGGGTGTTCCAAAATAAAGTAGCGTTAATCATGCTGATTTTAATCAATGGTTAAATATATCTATTAAGTATCTGGTTTTAAGATAGATATGTGTTCCGCTTGTATAGAGGTTGGAAAAAGAGTAACATATTGATAATCAGCGCAAAAGTGTTCCATTGCGTTCATTTGCGTTCCGGGCGTTCCGGCGGAACACTTCAACAAAAAAGCCACCCTCAACAGGTGGCTTTCCATAAATATGAAGAGCGGGAATTACCCTTTTTTGTCAACTTTAGTTACAGGCGATGTATAAGCCTGTACGATAACGTGTTTTTTAACATCCTGTTTCATTGCAGTTGGCGGCACATGGTTCGCATTCAGGTGCGGTGCTATTACCAGCGAAACTATCGACATCAGTTTGATCAAAATATTCATCGACGGGCCCGAGGTATCTTTAAACGGATCGCCTACGGTATCGCCGGTTACGGATGCTTTGTGTGGTTCTGATTTTTTGTAGTACATCTCGCCATTGATGAGGCAGCCTTTTTCGAAGGATTTTTTGGCGTTATCCCATGCACCACCGGCGTTGCTTTGGAAAATACCCATCAACACGCCTGATACGGTTACACCGGCTAATAAGCCGCCCAGTACTTCGGGGCCAAAGGCAAAACCGATAATGATTGGGGTGATCAGCGCGATTAAACCAGGGGCAACCATTTCGCGGATGGATGCCTTGGTGGAGATGGCCACGCATTTTTCGTATTCGGGCTTACCTTCATAGGTCATAATGCCCGGAATTTCGCGGAACTGGCGGCGAACCTCTTCAACCATGGCCATGGCAGCACGGCCTACTGCCGAGATACACAATGCCGAGAAGATGAAAGGGATCATTCCACCCACAAATAAGCCGGCCAAAACGTCGGCTTTATAAATGTCAATATGCTCGATACCCGCAACACCCACAAAGGCTGCAAATAAAGCCAGTGAGGTTAACGCGGCTGATGCAATGGCGAAACCCTTGCCTGTAGCAGCGGTAGTGTTACCTACGGCATCCAAATTGTCTGTACGGTGGCGCACTTCCTCGGGCAGGCGGCTCATTTCGGCAATACCGCCGGCGTTATCAGCAATTGGGCCAAAGGCGTCAATAGCTAATTGCATAGCTGTTGTTGCCATCATCCCGGCAGCTGCTATGGCTACCCCATATAAACCCGCAAAATGATATGAACCATAAATACCCGATGCCAAAACCAGGATTGGCAATACAGTTGACTCCATTCCTATAGATAATCCACCAATAATGTTGGTAGCGTGACCTGTTGACGATTGGCGGATGATGCTTAATACCGGGCGTTTGCCCATGGCGGTATAGTACTCGGTAATGATGGACATTAATGTACCTACAACCAAACCTACCACTATCGACATGAATACGCCGTTTTTGGTAAACGGAATTATGCCTGCTTTAACTACACCATTAACTTCATCGCGCACCATGTGAAACTCGCCTTCGGGCAGCATCCATTGTACTACAAAATAGGTAGCAATAGCGGTTAGTATGATTGAAGCCCAGTTGCCTATGTTTAATGCTTTTTGTACACTGTCGGTTTCGCTTTTAATCCTCACCATGGCAGCGCCAACAATCGAGAATATCAAACCTAAACCGGCTATAACCATTGGCAACAGGATAGGGGCAATACCGCCAAACGCGTCATGAGATACAATTTCGCGACCCAGCACCATGGTAGCCAGCATGGTTGCTACGTATGATCCGAATAAATCGGCGCCCATACCGGCAACGTCGCCTACGTTATCGCCTACGTTATCGGCAATGGTGGCAGGGTTACGTACGTCATCCTCGGGGATACCCGCTTCAACTTTACCTACAAGGTCGGCGCCTACGTCGGCAGCTTTGGTGTAAATACCGCCGCCTACACGTGCAAACAGCGCGATAGATTCGGCACCTAAAGAAAAGCCGGCCAACACATCAAGTGCTTTGGCCATAGCCTCGCCGTTTACGGTGCTGCCTGCAACGTTAACTACATAAAACTGGTAAAATAATATAAACAGCGATCCTAACCCAATGATGGCCAAACCGGCCACGCCAAGGCCCATTACGGTACCGCCGGTAAATGACACTTTTAATGCCTGCGCCAAACTGGTACGCGCGGCCTGTGTAGTACGCACGTTGGCTTTGGTTGCAATGCGCATGCCCAGGTAGCCTGCAAAGGCCGATAAAAATGCTCCTATAATGAATGATACGGCAATTACCGGGCTTGATGTGGCCACGGTAGTACCACTCCAGGCCAGTAGCAGGGCTGCTACGGCAACAAAACCGCCAAGTACTTTCCACTCGGCGCGTAAAAAGGCCATAGCGCCATCGGCAATGTAGCCGGCCAGCGTAACCATGTCGCCATCGCCGGCATCTTGTTTGGTAACCCAGGCAGCTTTAACAGCCATAACGGCTATACCGATGAGCCCAAACACCGGAATTAAGTAAATTAAGTAAGAGTTCAAAAAGTCCATAGTAACAATTTTGGTTTATTAAAGTAAGTTTTGCTAAGTCACGAAGTCTAAAGTCGCAAGTCAAAAGTCTTTTTTTACTTCTTTTTTTAATTCTTAAGACTACTGACTTAAGACTAACGACTTAATACCACTCCGGCTATAGCAGGGTTTAATTGGTGGTTGCAAAATAGTAAATTTATTTTCTTTACAATAGCCTGTCAATATTAAAGTTTTTTGAATAGTTTAGGGCTTTAAACCCTTTTTAATTTATGGCAAAAGATTCCGGACAACCCAAAATGAAACATGAGCTTGGCCTGCTTGATGGCACCATGCTGGTAGCAGGCTCGATGATAGGCTCAGGTATATTTATAGTGGCTGCCGACATTGTACGCAATGTAGGCTCAGCAGGTTGGCTGATAGCCATTTGGCTCATCACCGGTTTTATGACATTGACAGCAGCATTAAGTTATGGCGAACTGAGCGGCATGTACCCCAAAGCAGGCGGGCAGTACGTTTACCTTAAAGAAGCCTACAATAAACTCATCGCCTTTTTATATGGCTGGAGTTTTTTCGCGGTGATCCAAACGGGTACTATAGCAGCGGTTGGGGTGGCCTTTTCAAAATTTACGGCGTATTTGATACCAGCGGTGAGTGAAGATAATATTCTGTTTCAGCAAGGCTTTATAAAAATCAGCGCGGCGCAGCTTGTTTCTATCGGCGTTATTTTAATATTAACTTTTATTAATACCCGCGGTGTTAAAAGCGGAAAGCTGATACAAACCACCTTTACATTAACCAAGCTTGCAAGTTTATTCGGGCTGATCATTTTCGGTTTCGTAGCACTGAAGCCGGATGTATGGCACGCCAACTGGAGTAATGCCTGGGATTTGCATAACCTGAATAAAGACGGCACTTTTACAAAATTGGGCCTTGGTGCTGCATTAGGAGCAGTGGCATCGGCTATGGTTGGATCGATATTCAGCAGCGATTCGTGGAACAACGTTACTTTTATAGCGGGCGAAATGCGCAATCCCAAGCGTGATGTAGCACTGAGCTTGTTTTTGGGTACCATGATAGTAACCATTATTTATGTGGCAGCCAACGTTGTTTACACAGGCGTATTACCGCTGCATGAAATTGCCACAGCCGAAAAGGACAGGGTTGCAGTGACTGCATCGCATGTTATTTTTGGCGATATTGGCACTAAACTGATTGCTGTAATGATCATGATATCAACCTTTGGCTGTAACAACGGTTTAATTATGGCAGGCGCCAGGGTGTATTACACCATGGCAAAGGACGGCTTGTTTTTTAAGAGGACAGGTGAGTTAAATAAGTCTGCGGTGCCTGAGTTTGGTTTGTGGATTCAAGCCGCGCTGGCATCAGTGCTATGCTTAAGCGGGCGCTATGGCGACTTGCTGGACATGATATCATTGGTGGTGGTCATATTTTATGTGCTTACCATTATTGGTATTTACATTTTACGGGTGAAGAAACCGGAGTTGGACCGGCCTTATAAAGCTTTTGGCTACCCGGTGTTGCCTGCCATTTATATTATGATGGGTATAGCTTTTTGTATTTTACTGTTAATGTACAAAAGCGACTATGCGTTATTTGGCCTGGGGATAGTGTTGATAGGTATCCCGATATATTATATCACCAAAGGGAGCATTAAGGAGCAGGATGAGGCGGTTATTGATAGTTAGTTTATTTTTAATTACCGGGCAGGCCTATGCCCAGGAACTTCAGTCAAGATTATCGGCAGCATTTGGCCGGTTACAGGCCGATAGCCAGTGCCGCTATGCATCGCTTTCGCTAACTGTTTTGGATGCCAAAACCGGCGAACAGGTATTTGCCGCCAGCCCCAACATGGGGCTGGCTACGGCATCAACCCTCAAAACTATTACCAGTATTACGGCCTTTAATGTTTTAGGTGCCGATTTCAGGTACCAGACCCAATTGGGTTACAACGGCGAAATTGCCGCCGACGGTACACTTAATGGCGATATCATCATCAAAGGCTCGGGCGACCCAACGCTGGGCAGCTGGCGGTACGAGCAAACCAAAGAAGCGCATGTACTTGCCTTAATGGCCGATGCGCTTAAAACTGCAGGCATAAAAAAAATAAACGGGCGCATTATTGGCGATGATAGCGCCTTCGGTACTCAATCCATCCCCGAAGGCTGGATATGGCAGGATATTGGCAACTACTATGGCGCCGGAACATCGGGCCTTTGCTGGCGCGAAAACCAGTTTGATATTAAGCTGCGCACCGGTGCTGTGGGCAACCCTATTGGCATTTCGTACACGGTGCCCAATGTATCGTACCTTACTTTCAAAAGCGAATTGGTTAACGGCCCGGCAGGCAGCGGTGATAATGCCTACGCCTTTTTGCCGGTTGGTAGTAAGGTGATGTACCTGCGCGGCAGCTACGCAATTGATAAAGATAAAAAAAGTATCTCGGCCGCTACGCCGGATGCAGCTTACGATGCTGCGTTGCGTTTGTCGGATACACTAAAAAAATTAGGTATCGCGGTAGGTTACGATCCTGAGTCGGTTGCAACATTAACCGTAAAAGGATTAAAAGCGCCTTTGATTACCAAAAATCTGACTGCCATTCAATCGCCGCCGCTGAGCAGGATTATTTACTGGCTCAACCAAAAAAGCATTAACCTGTATGCCGAGCAATTGCTTAAAACCATCGCCTGGAAACAGGGTCGCAAACCTACCACCACAAACGGGGTAGAGGAGGTACAAAAATTCTGGCAGGCCAGGGGAATTGATGCCAACAGCATTAACACTTACGATGGCAGCGGCCTGTCGCCCGGCGATAGGGTAAGTACCAATACCATGGCCCGCATCCTGCAATCGGCCAAAAAGGAAAGCTGGTTCCCTGATCTGTACGAAAGCCTGCCCGTATACAACGATATGAAAATGAAAAGCGGCAGTATCAACAGCGTGCTTTGCTATGCCGGTTACCAAACCCATAACGGCCGCGAACTTTGCTTTGCCATCATGGTCAATAACTTCAGCGGATCGAGCAGGGGGATAAAGGAGAAGATGTTCAGGGTGTTGGATGTGTTGAAGTAGGAGCCCCCTAACCCCCTGAAGGGGGAACTTTTTGATTGGGGTGATCGTATTCAGGTTGTGAGAAATAAATAGAGCGTGAGAATGTGCGATTCCTTCCTTGGGGGAAGGAGGAGGTAGGGGTTTAGCTACCTGTTATTTGTCTTTTCAATTCATCTTTTTTTAGTTATAATTTACTGCTCTGTAATTCGTTATGTGTTGATATTAGCCTAATTTGTTTTTAAACCTGAGCCATGAAAATATTAACATTAACCCCGCGTAAACCCATTATTTACTCACCCGGAATGATCAGCTTAATATTGCTGCCTCTATTTTGCATCGTTTACCTAAAGCAGCATAAAGCATTTGTACATTACAGCGCCATGGATATAGCAGTGTGGAGCCCTGATTGGAATAACAGGTTACCAAAGCGGCTTCAAATGGAATTTCCGCCGGTCAGAAATTATCTGCGAATAAATTTAGATGGCAACGAAATTGGCGATAAGGCCCGCCTCGATTTTGCCCGCCTTGAAATCAGAAAAATGCGGGCTTCAGGAGACACAGAAAGAGGTATCAACTTTCATTTCTGGAATACTGCGAAATACCAGGCATTTGTCACAGCGCTTGATATTTGCCAAACGGAGAATGCCGGCATTTTTATTCCTTATAAAGATGATATTTACGTAATGGTTCCAAAGCGAATAATTTTCAAGGAAACGGATTATACCGGCCAGTCAAAGTAATTTACAGATCAATATATCATGAAAAAGTTAAGTACAGTAATTATCCTCCTGGCGATTTTCGCCTTGCCTGCCTGCAAACCCAAACCTGCCGATGCTGTTCAAAGTATCCGCTTTAAGTTCACCGAGTTGGGTCGCGAAACACAGTTCAGGATCCCCTGTGATAAATTCAGTTATTATTTTCCGTCCAGCAGGATTAAGATTTTTACGAAACCCACAGCCATTGATAGCGTGATGCACTTGCTCGACAGCATGAAACCGGCCGGCGAAGGCGTTCAGCCCGATGTACGGGGGCAGATTCTTATTACCCATGTAAGCAACGCAATAGATACAGTATGTGTGGGCGTAAAGGCCCTTGAATACAAGGGCGCCACCTACGAAACGCCGCAGGAGTTATTGGTATTGATACAGAAGTAATTGTATAGTTCTGCCGAAATAAGTTACCTATTACATAGTTAATTTTCCTGTCATCCTGAGTAAGTTTTATTTGCGCACAAATAATGGCATTGCAGATGACAAATTTTGGCATTGATAATCAGTTAGTTATAAATGTGTCAATGGCAGTAAGTTTTATTTGCGCACAAATAATGGCATTGCAGATGACAAATTTTGGCATTGATAATCAGTTAGTTATAAATGTGTCAATGGCAGGTACGAAGGATCTATCAGCTGTGCATGACCGATAGAAAAGTTCGCGAATAGATACTTCGTTCCTCAGCATGACAACTTAAAAAACGGAAGTCATCCCGTCCGTTAGCTAACGGATCGGGACCCCACAGGACAGGTGACCGCATGAAGTACACTTAGCATATGGGGTGCCGAAACAAGTTCGGCATGACATTGGGAATTAACCGATGTCGTCCCTCCTTCAGAATTTCGCGAAATTTTACTAGTCAGCATAACAGTCTTTTATTTTTGAATGTCATTCCTCCTTCAGAGTTTACCTAAATTTGATAACTACTCATAACCTATTACATTTTCGAAGTGGGGGCTGTCAGATGAGCCTGTCGAAGACCCGCGCGGAGAGGCCTTTGCTCACCATGGTTCGACAAGCTAACCATGACAGCCCGTTTTTAACAACAAAGCCCTTGCTAACTAAAAGTTTGCAGGGGCTTTGCTGTAAAATTATACGTGCTTACGCGTAAGTAACGTTCAAAGTAAATGGCACGCTTAACGCTTTGGATATAATGCAATTTGCTTTTGCGTCTTCGGCAATGGCTTTAAATTTGGCCTCGTCAACACCATCAATAACCGATGCTTTCAGTTCCAAATGAATACCGGTGATGCTTAGGGCCTGCATGTCCAGGTCAAGGATGGCATCGGTGGTAAGGTCGCCAGGGGTAAAGCCGGCTTGTGACAGGGCAGCGCCAACAGCCATAGTGAAGCAACCTGCATGAGCGGCGGCAATCAGCTCCTCGGGGTTGGTGCCAATGCCATCGGCAAAACGGGTTTTAAAAGAGTACTGGGTTTTGTTAAGCACGGTGCTTTGAGTAGTAATTTCTCCGCTGCCGGCTTGTAAAGTGCCATTCCAATGGGCGTTTGCTGTACGTTTCATAGTTTGTGTTTTTATTGTTTGTGGTTTTATTAGTTCATGCTTTTAGTTCATGGTTCATAGATCATGGTTCATGGTTTTTCAGGTTAATAAAAAGATTCATAATTTCCGTATAGTGACCATGAACTATGAACCATAAGCTATCAACAATCCGCCATGAACTATGAACCATCAACCATGAACGCGCAATGCGCCACCCTACCATTTCGCCCGAACATACTGGGCCGGCCATTCTACTTCATGCCCCAGTTCGTGAGCGGCACGTAAAGCAAAATGCGGGTCGCGCAGCATTTCGCGGGCTATAAATACAACATCGGCTTCGCCTTCCTGTATAATTTCATCAGCCTGGTGGGGTTTGGTTATCAAACCTACCGCTCCGGTAAGTATACCGCTTTCTTTTTTAACTTTCTCTGCAAATTCAACCTGGTAACCTGGTTTTAACGCTATTTTAACACCGGCGATGTTGCCGCCTGTCGAGCAGTCAATAAGGTCGATACCTTTGCTTTTTAATATTTGGGCCAGCGCTACCGAGTCATCGGCTGTCCAGGCGGCTTCCGTCCATTCAGTTGCCGATATGCGTACAAACAGCGGGTTTTCTGCAGGCCAAACTTCCTGTACACTTTCAATTACTTCCAGCAAAAAACGGATCCGGTTCTCAAACGAGCCTCCGTATTCATCCGTACGTTTATTACTTGCAGGCGATAAAAACTCGTGCAGTAAATAACCATGAGCGCCATGCAGTTCAATCACGTCAAAACCTGCGGCCAGGGCTCTTGCAGCGGCGGCTTTAAAGTCTGCTTTAATTTTTTCGATGCCGGCTTTATCAAGTTCTAAAGGCGCCTCTTCACTGTCGATAAAAGCGATGGGGCTTGGTGCATATGATTTCCATCCGTTAGACTCATGTGACGGTACTTGTTTGCCACCCAGCCACGGCTGCAGGTGGCTGGCCTTGCGGCCGGCATGCGCCAGTTGTGTACCGGCATAAGCGCCATTGGTGTGTAAAAAATCGGTGATCTGTTTTAGTTTAGTAATATGTTCATCTTTATAAAGGCCAAGGTCGGCAGATGAAATGCGGCCTTCGGGCGATACGGCTGTAGCCTCGGTAATAATTAAAGCTGCGCCGCCAACGGCCATACCGCCAAGATGTACCAGGTGCCAGTCGTTAGCGAAACCGTCTTCGCTGGAGTATTCGCACATGGGCGATACCACGATGCGGTTTTTTAGTTCGATGTTCTTTATTTTAAGCGGTGAGAATAGATGCGGCATACGTTTTTGTTTGGTACAAATATGGTAAGTAACATTGATTGTAACCACACTGTTTTGTAAAATAGATATAAGCTGAAAGCCGAAGGCCTAAAGCAGAAAGCTAATTGCCGGAAAAAAAGCTTTTAGCACCGGGACTTGGTTTTATGCTTTTCGGTCGGACGTAAATTCTTTAGCTAGAAAAAAAGCTAAGTCGAAAATCCTGGCAATAATCTGCTTTCCGAAGTTTATTGCTGTCCGAATGTGCCCGACTCGGAGCTACTATGCCTGTAATTTCTAACTGTTCTGCATCACGTAGTTTGGAAACTACGGGCGGATTTCAATAATCTGCAATAAAGAATAGTTTGTTCTTATTCTTTATTGCAGATTCACATATCTCAAGGATAGCATCATATTCTTTTTGCGCGTTAAAATCCTCTGTGAGGATGATAGATTTCAAGTGACTGTAGAATTCTTCAATTCGATCAACCTCCGCCTCCCCGTCCCAATCATTGCCCCAAACTTCGTCCCCATATTCATACGACCAGCAATACTTATATATGACGCTTTCACTTGGTAGTGTCTTATAGTCGGGACACAATTCTAAGATCATTCCGAAATACCCAGACCAAAACTCAACCTCGAATACCAATTCCCCAGATTCTGTACGCTCCCTGAAATAAGCCTCTCGAATTTGTGTGATCGATATTTTCTGAAATTCGGACACAAGGTCTATTTTTCTCATATTTTGTTCATTTAATTAATGAAGTGAAATTCTGTGCATTCTTAAATTCTGAAAATTCTGATTTGGACAATTGCGTAAGGGATAGAAGTGGATACAGGCCTGTGCCTAATGCCTTGTGCGCGTATGAACGGATAGCCCGACCCGACGTAAGGAGGGTTACGCCATGATATTAGATGCGTATTTACCTATCAGGATGCAGTTTCCTCCTCCTCGTCCTCATAGCCTTCTTCTTCCAAATCCAGCCGGCAAATCCAAACCCCCAATAGTAATGGCAGTAAAAATGGCAGCAACATGGCCGATAACTCAAATGGCGAATAAGCATTTTTAGCGACAGATGCGCCTATAAATACCAAAATAACAACAATACCCAGCGCCATTGAAACCCGTTGCTTAACTGCTATCACGGTTGATTCCCTGGTCATTCGCGGGATAATAAAAGTGAGCAGCGCGCCAAGCGGGCAGGTTAATACCATTAACACGCCAACCGATAATGGATAATCTTTAATAAAGGTGATGGATAGTATACTCCCTGTGTGAAAGAAAAACTGGCTGATGAGGGCTTGTAGTACAGGTGCAATAATCACCATAGTTAGCCACACCTTAAAACTGTAAAATTGCGCCGGATCCATAGGCTATTATTGTTAAAAAAGTAAATATAAAAGATATCGGCCTTCAAACAAGAGATGCGCCGTATGTGGCAAAAAATAATAGGAAACAATACTTAAGTTTGAAATGTTAAGGCTGATTTATGTACTCACCCTGTTAAACAATTGATAATTTGACTACATATACAACCCTGATTATTTTAAGCGGACTGGTGATATTTTCCTACCTGTTCGATTTGATAGCCGGCAAAACCAAAATTCCTTCGGTTATTTTATTGCTGATGCTTGGCATCGCGATACATTTTGTTGTTGACTATTTTGGAGTGAAAATGATCAATTTTAAGGTGATCCTGCCTACGCTTGGTACGTTGGGGCTTATCCTTATTGTATTTGAGGGAGCGTTGGAACTTCGGTACAACCGCGATAAAAATGCCATTATCAAAAAAGCGTTCTTTTCGGCATTTACCATTTTACTGGTTAGCGCATTTGCCATTACGTTTATCATCAGGTATTTAACCGGGCAAAGCATTTATCTATGCTTTGTAAATGCCATACCTTATTGCGTGGTCAGTTCGGCAGTGGCTATTCCTTCGGCATCAAATCTTGGTAAAAACAAAAAGGAGTTTATTATTTATGAGTCTTCTTTTTCGGATATCCTTACTGTGGTACTGTTCAACTTTATAGTGCGTAACCATCAAATTGATGTGGTATCGTTTATAAAACTTGGCGGCGAACTTACCAGCATTATCATAGCAGCCATTATATCCTGCCTGCTGTTGCTTTACCTTATTGGCCGGTTAACGCATCACATCAAATCGTTCCTTATTATCGCCTTGCTTATATTGGTTTATTCGGTAGGGCAGTCGTTCCATTTATCGGCATTGATAATTGTACTGGCGCTGGGGCTGTTCCTGAACAATGCCAACCAAATCAGTTTTCCGTGGTTCAGGAAATTGTTTATCTATCCAACCTTTCAGCACGATATCAAACAACTTTTCCAGCTTTCGGCCGAAAGCGCTTTTTTGATGCGCACCTTCTTTTTCATAGTTTTTGGTTATACCATGGATATTTATGAATTGCAGGATATTACCTTGCTGTTAACCGGCGGCGCAATACTCGTATCCATTTACCTGGTCCGCTTTTTATACATCAAATTCATATCCAAAACCGACCTGATGCCCGAGTTAGTAATAGTACCCCGCGGGCTAATCAGTGTGCTGCTGTATTATAACCTGCCAGATAATTTGAAGATACCGCAGGTTGGTACGGGGCTGTTGTTTATTGTAGTATTGGGTACAAGTTTGATATTGAGTTTGGGGTTATTTGCGACGAGGAGAGCCCCCTCTAAATCTCCCCCGGAAGGGGAGACTTTTTGTTAAGTCCTCCCTACCGGGGAGGATTTAGGAGGGGCTGGCTCTAACTCCGCAAGTTCCGGGTTTTACCACATCCGCCATCGGCCTACATTTGTTTATAAATAACAAATAAGATTATGAACACACAGGAAAATATCAATTACGATCGTATTGCTGAAGCGATAAACTATATAAAGCTCAATTTTAAATCCCAGCCAAATTTAGATGAGGTGGCCGAAAAGGTGAACCTGAGCCCCTTCCATTTTCAGCGTTTGTTTACCGACTGGGTTGGCATTAGCCCTAAAAAATTTTTGCAATATTTAAGCCTGGAATATGCTAAAGGTATTTTAAAAGATAAGCAGGCCACGTTGTTTGATACCGCCTATGAAACAGGCCTGTCGGGTACCGGGCGTTTGCACGATCTGTTCATCAACATTGAAGGCATGACGCCTGCGGAGTACAAAAACGGCGGCAAAGAGTTGAGCATTAACTACAGCTTCGCCCAAAGCCCCTTTGGCAATATCATAGTGGCATCAACCCCTAAAGGCATTTGCTATATGGCTTTTGCCGATGATCATGCCGATGCTTTGGATCAGCTTAAACAGCATTTTCCTAACGCGGCATATACACAGGTAGTTGACATGATGCAACAGGATGTTTTGCATATCTTTAAAAAAGACTGGTCGCAATTACCGGCAATTAAATTGCACTTAAAGGGCAGCAGTTTTCAGTTAAAAGTGTGGGAAGCCTTGCTTAAAATACCAATGGGTGGGTTATGCAGCTATGGGGACATTTCGCAAAAAATACAATTGCCCAATGCCGGCAGGGCGGTTGGCAGCGCGATAGGGGCCAACCCGGTAGCGTTTTTAATCCCTTGTCACCGGGTTATCCGGTCGACAGGCGAATCTGGTCAATACCATTGGGGGGCAACCCGTAAGTCGGCTATTATAGGCTGGGAGGCGGCAATGGTTAATCAATCTGTGTCAATATAAAAAGATGATGGAAATTAAGGAACGAATTACCCGTTTAAACTGGGGCGATATCAAGACAGATATGGATGCCCGTGGGTATGCTGTAGTAAAAAGTGTGTTAACTGCTGACGAATGCACAAGCTTGGCTAATCAATATATTGATGACGAGCTTTACCGCAAAACCGTTGTCATGGAACGCCATCATTACGGCCGGGGCGAATATAAGTATTTCAAATACCCGTTGCCGGCAATCATTCAGCAAATGCGGGAGCACGTTTATCCCCACCTTGCGCCCATAGCCAATAACTGGATGGAATTGCTAAACAAGTCCGCGCGCTTTGCTGATACTTTAGATGAATTGCTACAGTATTGCCACCAGCATGATCAATTGCGCCCAACCCCCTTGATACTGCAATACGCCGAAGGCGGTTACAATGCCATGCACCAGGATTTGTATGGTGAGGTGTTTTTCCCCATCCAATCGGTTTTTATTTTGGATGAACCCGGCGTAGATTACGAGGGTGGCGAGTTCATTTTGATGGAGCAAAAGCCGCGCGAACAATCAAGGGCGATCGTGTTAAAACCCGGCAAGGGCGATATGGTATTGTTTACAACCAGTTATCGTCCGGCGAAAGGCAGTAAAGGATATCACCGGGTTAACATGAAACACGGTATAGCCGAGATTACCAACGGCCGGCGGCACAGCATGGGTATTATTTTTCATGATGCCAAATGACCGTCGCAACCCGGAACGGCGAGGTAAATTAATGCTTTGAAACTCCCGCGATTGCGATTGATTTATGCCATAATTTACATCAATAGTTAATTTTTGCTAAATTTATCGCAATTCTATGTTAACCCCCTTTCAGGATGGCAGAAAAGGTAGCTATAAGCGATGTGCAATTGATCGACCGGTTAAAGTCGGGGGATGAAAGTGCGTTGACCGCTATCTACAAAAAATACTGGCAGCAATTGTTTCTATCGGCCTATAATGTTTTAAAAGATAAGCAGGCCTGCGAAGATGTTATCCAGGAGCTGTTCATCAAGATTTGGAATAGCAGGGATAATATCGAGATAGCCGTCTCATTAAAAGCATACCTGTATGCGTCCATCCGTTATGAAGTTTACAGGCAAATACGTGCCGGGGTTGCAACAAGCGATGTTTTTGATGCCCTTGCCAACCGTTTGCAAAGCCCTGCCGGGCATGAAAATTTAGAATACAAAGAGCTGGTTTCACAGGTAAATTCGGTAGTCGAAACGCTACCCGAAAAATGCCGGGAAGCTTACAAGCTTAGCCGCGAAGAGTACTTAACCCATAAACAAATTGCCTCAAGGCTCAATATATCTACCAAAACAGTCGAAAATCATTTAACCAAAGCGCTTAAGCATTTGCGTACTTCGTTGGGGACTTTGTTTTTGTTGTAGAGAAGAATGAAGCTCCGTGAGGTACGGCTCCTTATGTAGCATACCTATTCACGCACAGAATAGGGTTGCACAGCAATTTATTCATAATTTCCCAATAAGCGTTTTACCTCAATATTAAAATTGGCCACATTGATACCAATTAACTGATTTACCGTCCTAAAATAACTATCATCCCCAGGGCCACAATCTATCAACGATTTTATCCCAGTTAGCCCTTCGCGGCGTTCTACCTCATCACTGATTAAACTGGCAACCACGGAGCGCACCTTTGTCTTTGAAGGAAATATCGGCGGATTTTTATGAAATAAATCAAATAAGCTTGTGTCGGGATTTTTTGAAAGATAATCCTTTAATAATTTAACTAACTGACCTTGACTTATCATTTCTCCGTGCTCGTCAGTATAATAGGCATTTCCCCAACTGTAAGCTATGCCTTCTTCCGCAGCACTATTTCGCAGATGTGTTCTTACTTTTTCGGCATAATAATGAAACAGATCGTGTGAAAAATCTTCATTATGCATAATCGAGAATATATAACCGCTTATAGGGCCAAAACCATCATTTTCGTGTCCGGTTGTTTCACTATCATAACCATAACCCAAAAGTCCCAGTATATCAAAATAATTGTCTACCAAATAAAAATCAAAGTTCTCCGGTGATAAACCCAGTTTTTCGGCTATGCGGGTATTTTTTTTATTGAATATTGCAGCGCGTTTCAGGTTTATATGATCAGCATAATGATAAGTTATATGGCCTACTTTTTTAATTTTCCAATTCCTGGTTAAATAAAACAAAGGAATCGCAAACAGAATTCTGCCAGAGTGGATGGTAGCTTTTAAATTTACCATAGCTTTTAATGTGTTATTACCAAGATACGCTACAGAAATAGAATATTGGTCTGCACCAGTCGAGTGAAGATTAATCAGTTGTGGACTATATAGGGAGTCATTTTTTTTATTCCCATATATCCCTGTCCCTTTTATCGTTCCGAACATAGCTGTACTAAGCGCGGCTCCGGTAGAATCAATTTCGGATGCAATTGATTTATTGGTATGAATACGAAAAATTAATGTATCGAAAGCTTGCTTTAACCTTAATTGGATGTCTATTGGAACGGTTGAGTTAAAGGCAGCGCTATTTACCAAAGGCGTTTGAGCATACAAATGAGGTCCGGTTGTCAGTAAACCCAACAAAAGAATTCTGACGAGTTGGTTTAGGGGTTTTAAGTTTGTTTTTTTTCTCAATTTTATTGCTTTTTTCATAAGGTTTGATTTTAGAGGCTTATGAAGATAAGGTAAAATCTACCAGGAGAATCACTTTTTAAATTAAAAACAAACAGGAGGTAACTACGGAGCCCTGCTTTTGGGTTTTCAATCTTCTCAAATTTTTTTTCTCCCCACGTAGGGGATACCCCTGTTTTTATACTCTCACTATAAAAAGCAGGTTGTGCAAAAACAGGAATTTCAACAATTGATAGATAAATACCTTAATGGGCAGGCTACTGCCGATGAGGTGCAACTGTTAATGGAATTGTTTGACAATGCCCAAACCAATAATGATTGGGACGACCAAATTCTTGGTGTAAAGCAAGACCTGGAAGATAAAATGTTGCGACGTTTGCAATCGGCTGTGCAGCAATCGTCAGTAAATTACCAACCTAAAGTATTCAAAATCTTTGCTTTCAGGAATGTCGCTGCGGCGGTAGTCGGCCTTATGGTCATCAGCGGCGGAGTGTATTACAGTATGCGGCACACGGCAAAAGATGCAGCCGTGGCAAAAAACAAAACGGTGGTTAAGCATGATGCCGACCCTGGTAAAAATGAAGCAGTCCTAACCTTAGATAATGGCGAAAAAGTGGTGCTCGATTCTGCAAGGATCGGCACCCTTGCCAAAAAAGGCAACATCAGCATTAAAAAAACTAAAGACGGGCAGCTGGTTTACCAGGTTGAAGAAGGCAAGGCTTCAGCGGCAAATGGCCCCGTTGCTTACAACACCATCAGCACGCCGCGTGGCGGTCAGTACCAGCTTATATTGCCCGATGGCAGCAAAATTTGGCTCAACGCGGCATCATCACTAAAATTCCCCACGGCATTTACCGGCGGTCAACGTGATGTTGAGCTAACCGGGGAGGCCTATTTTGAGGTGGCTAAAAATCCGTCGAAACCATTCATGGTAAATGTTAACGAGCTTAATGTAAAAGTGTTGGGTACCCATTTTAACATTAATGCTTATGCCGATGAGGACAACATCAAAACAACTTTGCTGGAAGGATTGGTTCAATTAACCAGCGGTAATAGCCACAATTTGCTGAAACCAGATGAGCAGGGTATTGTTAAAGGCGATAATATCCGGATTGTTGAAGTAGATGCCGAAAGGGCTGTAGCCTGGAAAAACGGTTTTTTTGATTTTAACCGGGCCAGTATCAGGGATATCATGAAACAACTATCGCGATGGTACAACATCGAGGTGGTTTACAACGGCAAAGTATCTGACGACGAATTTATGGGCAGAATTGAACGAAATGTGAAGCTATCGCAGGTACTGCACGTTCTGGAGCTTAGCCATGTGCATTTTAAAGTTGAAGATAAAAAGATAACAGTATCACCTTAACCATATCAGTTGTTAATATTTACCTTAAAAAAACAGCTACCTATGAAAAAAAGCATACATCTCCATTAACACCCTACAACTACCTTACCCATGAAAAATGCCGGGAGTACTGCAATACTCCCGGCTTAAATGTATGGGCTAAGCTTTTACTGAGTTTCCTTAACAGACACATTCACCCAAAACACAACGAAGTTATGCAATTAAACTTTAGGGGTAAAGTATTTTATGTACCCCAAACATCAACCTCCAAACTGTTTTTGACAATGAAGTTAACGGTTATCCTGATTATGATTGGCTGTTTACAGCTTAGCGCCAAAAGTTACTCGCAAACCATAACGCTAAGCACCAGCAACACCGCTATTGATAAAGTATTTACCGCGATTGAAAAACAAAGCGGTTTTTATTTTTTTTACAAGTACAAAGAAATTAAGGAGGCTAAACCTGTTACGCTTTCGTTAAAAAATGCCACCCTTGACGAAGCGCTGCGTGAGTGTTTCAAAGACGAACCTTTTACCTACACAATTGATAACAAAACCATCATTGTAAATAAAAAGGAGGAGCGCGCAGCGGTGCCCGATAAAATAACCGTTACCGGGCAGGTGCTTGATAATACCAAACAACCATTGCCCGGTGTAAGCATTACCATTAAAGGTTCAAACACAGGTGTAATAAGCGGCGTCGATGGTAAATACAGCATCCAGGTTGATGACAATGCGGTGCTGGTTTTCAGATTTGTGGGATTTAAAACCAGGGAAGAGCCTGTTAACAAACGTGCAGCTATCAATGTATCCCTTGATGAAGATAACCAGCAAATGAGCGAGGTTGTAGTAGTGGGATACGGCAATCAGGAACGTAAAAACGTTACCGGCGCCGTTGGAACCGTAAAAATGGCCAATATTAAGGAGATAAAAGCTGCCAGCCTTGATCTGAAACTGGCAGGGCAACTGGCCGGTGTTACGGTAAACCAGGTTACGGGTACGCCGGGTGGCGGCGTAGCGGTTAACATTCGCGGCGCCGGTTCAGTGGGTGCCGGTGATAACCCGTTATATGTGGTGGATGGTTTTCCGCTTTCTCCCGGTTTCGATCAATATTCAAATCCCCTAAGTACCATTAATCCCGATGATATTGAAAATATAAGCGTACTTAAAGATGCCGCGTCAACCGCCATATATGGTTCGCGCGGGGCAAACGGTGTTATCATGATAACTACTAAGCGGGCAAAAAAAGGAGAGTCGTCTATTACGGTAAACACTTCAACCGGCCTGCAATCGGTATTGCCTAAAAGCAAACTTAAAATGATGACGGCGGCCGAATTTGCCCAATGGCGCACAGAAGCTATCCAGGATGCAAACGCGGTTAACGGTACCAATAATCCTATACCAGATGCGTATAAGAATCCCCAGTCGCTTGGCAAAGGCACCGATTGGTTTGACGCTGTAACCCGCGTTGCGCCTATGCAAAATTATGATGTTACTGTAGCTAACGGTACCGAAAAAGTAAGGTCGCTGTTTTCATTGGGGTATTTTAACCAACAGGGTACCGTGCTGAATACAGCTTTTAAACGCTACTCGTTAAAGGCTACAATTGATGCCGATATAGCTAAGGGTTTAACCGTAGGATTAAATATAGCCCCAACTTATAGTTTCAGGAATTTACAGGAAACAGATGGCCACTTTCTTTCGGCGGCGTTAAGCCAGGCCTACCTGGAAAGCCCGCTGGTGCCGGTGAAACAACCAGATGGTGCCTATACCAACGTTATTGGTTCGCCGGGTACTTTTCAAAATAATAACCCGGTAAGCTCGCTTGTAAATACTACCAATAAGCGTAACGAATTTAGGGCCCTTGCCAACACTTATATTGATTATGAGGTTATTAAGGGACTAAACATAAAATCAACATTCGGTGTCGACTATCAAACCAAATCACAGGATTATTACAGGCCATCATACCTGGGCGGGTTCAATGTTCCAAACCGCGATGGTAACCAGCAAAAAGCAGTAGCATCATTCACCTCGCAAAATGTTTTTAACTGGCTTAACGAAAATAGCATTAACTACAAAAAAACCTGGGGCAGCCATACGTTAACCGTACTGGCCGATTACTCCATACAACAGGAAAACTCACATGATCGTTTTACTTTCGGCACCGGTTTTCCTGATGATGCCATACGGTCTGTTGCCAACGCAACTATAATTACCGCAGATGCCGGCGATGCCGAGTGGCGTTTGCAATCGTTAATTGGGCGGGTAAATTATGCATACAAAGATAAATACCTGTTAAGCGGGTCTATTCGCCGCGATGGTTCATCAAGGTTTGCACCCGGGCACCGCTGGGGTACCTTCCCGTCGGTATCTGGCGGATGGCGCATTTCCGACGAATCATTTTTTCCTAAAACGGCAGCTATTGACCAGGTTAAGTTTACCGCCAGCTATGGCCTTGCAGGTAATAACGATGTTGGGAACTATGATTATATCCCCGTTGTTGATGTGGCCAATTATACATTTGGCGGCGGGCTTGCCCCGGGAGCTTCAATAACCGACCAGATTGGCAATACCGAACTTGGCTGGGAGACCACCAAACAGCTGGATATAGGCATAGATGTATCGCTGTTTAAAGGCCGCGTTTATTTAATTGCCGAATATTATAACCGTTATACCCAACGGATGCTGCAGTATATCCCAATTCCAATCGTATCGGGCTATGGTTACGCTTTATCAAATGTGGGTAATGTACGTAACCGCGGATGGGAGTTTACGTTAACTACAAAAAACATAGTAGAGCGGAACTTCAACTGGTCAACTGATGTTAATATGTCTTTTAACCGCAATAAGGTGCTTGATTTAGGCCCTACACCATACATTTACGATGCACCCAAAAACGATAACCCGACAAGTATTACCAAAGTAGGCCTGCCTTTAGGCCAGTTTTACGGCTATATTTTTGAAGGCATATTTCAAAACCAGGCCGAGCTTGACAAATATCCCCATTTTGACGGCGAACAGGTTGGCAACATCAGGTACAAGGATATCAATAACGACGGTGTAATTGATGGTAACGATCAAACCAATATAGGCAACCCCTGGCCCAAATTTACATTTGGCTTCAGCAATCATTTTTCATACAAAAAATTCGATCTGAATATTATTACGGCAGGTTCGGTTGGCGGGCATGTATTTAATATGTACAAGCAGTTTACAACCAATTTAGATGGGGTTTTTAATGTCGAGGAGTCGGTTATTCGGCGCTGGCGGTCGGCAAGTAATCCCGGCGATGGCATATTGCCAACTACTGTCTCAAACACCAACCTTGCGCGCGATTATTACCCATCGTACTGGGTCGAAAGTAATTCGTACCTGGCAGTTAAAAACATTGATTTTGGATACAATTTTAAAACAAAGTTCACCAGGAATTTCAGGGTGTATTTCAGCGCTCAAAACGCCATACTGCTAACCGGCTATAAAGGTGGCAACCCCGAGGTAGGCATAGAAGGGCAGCAGGGTAACAGGTCGCTTTCGCCCAACGTAAATTTTACGGGCTACCCTGTTTCGGCAATTTACACATTGGGATGTAACGTGACATTTTAATTGAAAATGCGTATTCAAACTAACGATGGTGAAACCATAACAACTGAAATCATGAAAAAATACATATACGTTTTCCTGGTACTTATCACATGCGGGCTATCGGGCTGTAAAAAAGATTATCTTAACCTTCAGCCTGCCGATACGCAGAACACAACCAACTTTTTTAAAACACAAGCCCAGTTTACACAGGCCATTAATGGGGCATACGCGCCATTGCAGGGCCTGTATAATGGCAGCTTGTGGGCAATGGGCGAAATGCGGTCTGATAATACATCATACGAGTATAACCCTTATGACCGTTCGGGTACCAATAAAGAAGAGATTGACGAATTCAGGGAGCTAAATAATAACGATATGATAGGCGCTTTTTTTAGCGCCAGCTATACAGGCATAGGCCGCTGCAACGCCATTTTGGCCCGGTTGCCAGGGGCTAAACTGGATGCCGCTGTTACCGATACCATAGGCGGGCAGGCCAGCTTTTTACGCGCTTTTAACTATTTTAACCTGGTGCGTATGTTTGGCAGGGTGCCGCTGGTACTTAACGAGGTAGCATCGGTAAGCGAGGCTTACAAGGTAGCCACCAAGGCCGAAGTAGATGCCGTTTACGCGGCTATTATTGCCGATGCGCAGGCTGCAGTTGCCAAACTGCCGGTAACCTATGCCGGTGCGGCCAATAAAGGCAGGGTAACCAAAGGAACCGCCGAAACCATGCTTGCCGAGGTGTACATGACCCGGAAAAAATTTGACTTGGCCATTCCGCTTTTGCGTAATGTTATTGCATCCAATGCTTATAGTTTGAATGCCGACTATGCTGATAATTTTGATAATAATAAAGAGAACGGCCGCGAGTCGATATTCGAAATCCAATATATTGAAGGCTCCAACGGTTTGGGCAGCGATTTTGTAGATACTTTTATTCCATGGGATTATTACGACTCGGATGTAACGGGCTTTGAGATAGCCAACGGCGCGCAAAACGGCTGGAATATCCCAACCCAGGACCTCGTTAACGCCTACGAGGATGGCGACAACCGCAAAGAGGCCTCGTTAATTGAGTTTACATCTGATGAGTATGGTATGGATTTGCCGTTTATTAAAAAGTTTGCAACCACCAGCGCCGTGCAGGGAGTAACCGGCAAAAATTTTCCGGTATATCGCTATTCCGATGTTTACCTGATGCTGGCCGAATGCCTTAACGAACAGGGCTTTGCCGGCGGCGGCGATGCCTTTAAATACTTAAACCTGGTAAGGGAACGCGCCGGCCTTGCAGCTAAATCTGTTGGGAATGCCGATCCTGCATTAAATGTTTCGGGCCAGGATGCTTTTCGCGATGCCATTGCGCATGAAAGGCAGGTTGAACTGGCGTTTGAAAATCACCGCTGGTTTGATCTTTTGCGTACCGGTAAGGCGGTTGCTGTAATGACAGCCCACGGCGCCCGCGAAAAAGCCTTTAAAAAACCTTACTGGAATGTTAACTCCGCGGCATATGCCAATATTCGCCTGCTTTTCCAATATCCGTTAACCGAAGGAACGCTGGAGCATTAATTTTATGGTTCTATGACGTTTTTTGCGGGTAACGCAGATGAGGAACTGATTAGCTTCTACAGATATATTTTGTTGATACATAGCGGGCTTGTTCAACACGAATTAGAGGCGTAGCCTCGGCCAATCTTGTAGCCACGGGTTTTAACCCGTGGAAAAAAAACGAAGAAAACGAACGAGAGCCGTTCGATCCATATGAGCAATACGTATATATCGGTTGAACAAATTAAAATACCTGGATTTAGATCAAAATATGGGCCGTGCCGATGGCACTCTTGTCGTGTTTTGGCCAATCATCCACGGGTTGAAACCCGTGGCTACAATATGTGTCGGGCCGATGGTCCTTGGGAAGAGAGTTATGTAGAAGCTAATTGAAATCGATCAACCTATACAAAGTGTCGTAGAGCCAATTATTACTTTTTTGGCCCCGCGAAACTTTTGCGGGGCTTTTTCCGTTTATTGACATAATAATGCGATTACCACATCATTTTACTGTTTTATAGCTAAAATATGTATGGTATTTAAAACAAAAAACGTTCTAAAGCTATATTTAGTACATGAATTATACTCAACAAATAAGGGTGCTCAAAAAAGTATGCTTAAATATCGTTTTGTTAGTTTTTCTTTCTTTCAGCAGTTTTTCCCAGGTTAAGCCATTACCGCCGCCGCCGCTCACAGTTGATAACCTTATTTGCGAATACAAAACCAATCCCATATCGGTCGCCGTCGCCAATCCTCGCCTGAGTTGGAAACTGGTATGCCAGGAGCGCGACATTCAGCAAACATCCTATGAAATAAGAGTAGGCAGCAACGCCGTATCGTTAACTAAAGGCAAGGATATCATCTGGGGTACTGGCCGCATCTATTCCGCTCAATCTGTCCAGGTATATTATGGCGGGCCTATGCTTGCTTCGCGCCAAAAAGTTTACTGGCAGGTTAGGGTATGGGATAACAAAAACCGGGTAAGCCCCTGGTGCATGGTCAACTTTTGGAAAATGGGGCTATTAAATCCTGCCGACTGGTCGGCCAAATGGATCCAGGATACCTATGTTTCTGATACCACCGGCGGCCCGGCGCCCATGTTTCGCAAAAGTTTTAAGTTGGATAAAAAAGTGCGCGCAGCACACTTATACATTACGGCGCATGGCGTTTTTGAGGCGCAAATAAACGGCAAGCGCGTTGGTAACGATTATTTTGCCCCCGGCTGGACAAGCTATAACAAACGCCTGCAATATAATGTGTATGATGTTACCGCTAATATGCTAAAAGGCGATAACGCCATTGGCGTAACTATTGGCGACGGCTGGTACAGGGGATATACTTATAACCGGAAAAAAAATTTATATGGCAGTAAACTGGCCCTGCTTTGCCAGTTGGAATTAGTGTATACCAACGGCAAACGGGAGATCATTAATTCGGATAAAAGCTGGAAGGTATCTTATGGGCCAATACGCTCATCGTCTTTTTTTGATGGCGAGGTTTATGACGCCCGCGCGGAAAAAAAAGGCTGGACAAGTCCCCTTTATAAAGATATTGGCTGGGATACGGTTAAAACAGATTCGACCATTAAGAATAACCTGATTGCCACCGCCGGCCCGACAGTAAAAAAACACGAGAAGTTTTTACCCCTTAGGGTATTTACCACACCCGCAGGCGATCGGGTAGTTGACTTTGGACAAAACCTGGTAGGTTGGGTGCAATTTAAACTGAAAGCAAAAGCCGGCGATACCGTGAGGCTTTACCATGCCGAAGTGCTGGATCAAAAAGGGAATTTTTACACCAAAAACCTGCGTACGGCCAAACAGGAAATTACCTATGTTTTTAAAGATGACAGCCTTGCCACTTTCGAGCCTCATTTCACTTTCCAGGGGTTCAGGTTTTTAAAGGTTGTGGGTTATACCGGCCCGCTGGATTCCACAAACCTGGCTGCCTATGCTGTTTACTCGGATATGGCGCAAACGGGCAAATTTTCTACCTCAAACCCATTGGTTAACCAGTTACAGCACAATATTCAGTGGGGGCAAAAAGGAAACTTTATTGATGTGCCTACCGATTGCCCTCAGCGCGATGAGCGCATGGGCTGGACGGGCGATGCACAGGCCTTTTGCCGCACCGCTACTTTTAATATGGATGTGGCCGGTTTTTATACCAAATGGCTGAAAGATTTAACCGCCGATCAGCATAAAGATGGCGCTGTGCCCTACGTGATACCCAACATGCTGGATAGCGCTTCGTCGGCCGCATCCGGCTGGAGCGATGTGGCCACCATAGGCCCCTGGAATATTTACCTGGCTTATAACGATAAACAGGTATTGCAGCAGCAATACGAAAGCATGAAGGCCTGGGTGGGCTATATTCAACAGCATAGCCGCAATTACCTGTGGGATACAGGTAACCACTTTGGCGACTGGCTGTTTTACGCCGGCACCAATTATGAAGATGGCGCCGCCCTAACCGACAAAAACCTGATAGCACAGGCGTTTTATGCCCACTCAACCCAATTGCTCATTAATGCCGCCAAGGTATTAGGCAAAAGCGATGATGTACAAAAATATTCTCAGCTGCTGTATAATATCAAAAAAGCGTTTAACAGCGAGTATGTAACGCCTAACGGGCGCATGATATCGGGTACACAAACATCCTACGTGCTGGCTTTGAATTTTGATTTACTGCCCGAAAACTTAAGGGTATCGGCGGCAAAAAGGCTGGTAAAAAATATTGATGATTATGACGAGCACATCACCACCGGCTTTTTAGGCACACCCTACATTTGCCATGTTTTAAGCCGCTTTGGGTTTACCGATATTGCTTACGACCTGCTGATGAAAGAATCGTACCCATCATGGTTATACCCGGTTAAAAACGGCGCTACCACCATTTGGGAACGCTGGGATGGCATTAAGCCCGATGGCAGCTTTGAAGACCCCGAAATGAACTCCTTTAACCATTACGCCTATGGCGCTATTGGCGATTGGATGTACCGGGTTATTGCCGGCATCAATACAGATGAGACCGATCCGGGCTTCCACAAAATTATTATTGCGCCAAAGCCGGGTGGTAAGTTAACCAGCGCGCAGGCCGAACTGGAAACCCTGTACGGCAAAATAAAATCGGCATGGAGTATTGATAATGGCATATTTACCCTGGATATTGTGGTGCCGCCAAATACAACGGCGCAGGTTATTTTGCCTTCGGTAACCGATCAGATCACCGAAAGCGGTCTGGATATTAACACCGAAGATGAGATCACCGAAATTAAAAAAGTGGGTAATGATCAACAGATGAACGTAGTATCGGGTACTTACCATTTTGTGTATACGCTAAAAGTTCCGGGCAAAAAAAGCTGATGGGATTAAATCCGTTTAGCAGTTTTGACATAATATCGAAAATGAACAACATCAGCATAAAATATTTAACCGCGATTTTTATAGGCACCTGCCTGTCTGTGACTGTGAATGCCCAGTTACATATTATCCCCCAGCCATTACATCTAACCGAACAAAAAGGCAGCTTCATTTTAAGCAGCAAGGCGGTTATAGGGGCTGATAAGGAAAGCGAGGCCGTAGGCAAATACCTGCAAACTTACCTGGCCACCTATTATAAGCTGAAGGTAAGCCTGAAGGTTTACCCTAAAGTGCCTGCTGCTGCAGCTATACAATTGATAACAACAGCAGCCGGCAAAAACGGTGCATATAACCTGGATGTAAAACCTGGCCGGGTGAAAATATCGGGCAACGGCGCAGGTGTGTTTTATGGGGTGCAATCATTAATCCAATTATTACCGGGGCGGGCTATAAGTCCTTTTAAATTAGCAGCATGCCGTATTGCCGATGAACCCAGGTTTCAGTGGCGTGGTTTAAGTTTGGATGTAAGCCGCCATTTTTTTACGGTTGATGAGGTAAAAAGGTATATTGATGTGATGGCCCATTACAAACTGAATGTTTTCCATTGGCATTTAACGGATGATGAGGGCTGGCGCATCCAGATTGATAAATATCCTAAACTTACTGAGGTGGGGGCTAAGATCAGCTATTACGAAAAGCAGGGCAAATTTCGCAAACTGGATAACCTGATTGATGGCGGCCGCGATGGCTTTTATACCAAAGCCGATATTAAAGAAGTTGTAAAATACGCGCAAGACAGGTTTGTAACCATCCTGCCCGAAATTGAAATGCCCGGCCACAGCGAGGCGGCTATTTTTGCCTATCCCCAACTGGGCTGCCAGGATTCAACCGGCGCCAAACACCGGGTGCGGATGCTGGACCCAGGTGAATATACTTTTACCTTTATGGAAAACGTGCTTACCGAGGTGATCGCACTGTTCCCTAACCCATACATTCACATTGGTGGTGACGAAGCTGAAATGATAGACTGGCTGAAAAGCCCGACTGCCGTTGCCCTGATGAAAAAAGAGGGCCTGAAAAGTGAGAAAGAGGTACAAAGCTATTTCATTAAACGCATCGAAAAATTCCTGCTCTCCAAAAATAAAAAGTTGATAGGATGGGACGAGATATTGCAGGGCGGCCTTGCCGAATCGGCCACGGTAATGAGCTGGCAGGGCGAGGCCGGCGGTATAGCCGCCGCCAGGATGCACCACCACGTAGTGATGACCCCATTGCCCTACATGTACTTTGATGCCCCCCAGGCCAATGAGGATTTGGAGCCCATTGGCTGGAACCCGCCGGTGCCATGGCAAATGGTATACAACTACGAGCCCATGTCGAAAGAGCTCAATCCAGAAGAAGCTGCATATATTTTAGGCGCCCAGGGCAATATCTGGGCCGAAAAAGTGCCCAATGCCCTGCACTTACAATACATGGTTTACCCGCGCGCGCTGGCTGTTGCCGAATTAACCTGGTCGGCAACAGAAAACAAAAACCTTGATAGGTTTGCGTATAAAATGAAGCAGCAGTACGGTTATTTCAAACTATGGAACTGGAACGCTCGCCTGCCCGATATTGTGGGCATGGATAATATAGTAACCAACAGCAATCAATTTGGACTGGTACTTAAATACCCGCTACTGGGTGCGCAGGTACGCTATTCCCTAAATGGCAAAATGCCCGATAGCGCCGCAAAACCACAAGCATTCCCGTTGAATATCAGCGCCACGCTTAAAGATAGCCTGGTCATTAAAACCTATACCACCTGGACACTCAATAAGCAGCACATTTTCCAGGCAGCAACTATAAAGCATATTGATTTAAAGCCGGTAATTTTAGATGAGGCCGCTTTAACCCCCGGTTTAAACTATAAACTCATTAAAAGTAAAGAAACCGACTATGCCAGGCTGGATACCCTTAGCCAGGTGGCAACAGCTGTAATAAACAGCACCAATCCCATGGTATTGCCGGTGACCGATGGTAACCTTACCTGGGTTAAAATGTACGGATACCTAAAAATTGAACACGATGGCGACTATCAGCTTACTTCGGTATTTGAGGTTAGCCCGGCATTGTTTTTAAACGGACAGCCCGTCATCTACAGGAGTAAAAACACCTACGTTGAGCCGCAAAAAGCATTGCTGCACCTTACAAAAGGCGTATACAATTTAAGCGGATATTACGTTGCCGATAATATCAACAGGACGCAAGACCTGATCATGCTAAAAGCCGCCAACGGCCAGGCGCTCGACCCGCAACGTTATTTGTTACACTAACCGGTTAATGATGCGATATAAAAGCATTTCGGAAATATTGCTGTTGATAATGTGTTTGGGCGCAACTATAGGCCTGCACGCTCAAACTTATAGCAAATATGTAAACCCTTTTATCGGTACATCGGCCACAGGGCATACATTCCCGGGGGCAACCGTTCCTTTTGGGTTGGTGCAGCTAAGTCCCGAGACCGGTAACTTCGGCTGGAATTATTGCTCTGGCTACCGGTATGAAGATAGCGTAATCACCGGTTTTGCCCACACCCATTTAAGCGGCACCGGCGGCGTTGATTTAGGCGATGTCTTAATCTTCCCTTTCCAGGGGAAAGATCCCGGAAAATTCGTGAGCAAATTCTCGCACCAAACAGAAAAAGCATCGCCGGGCTATTATGAGGTTGTTTTAAGCGATCATAATATCAAAGCGCAGCTTGCCGCTACGGCACATGCGGGTTTGCATCGTTATATATTTAGCAAACCCGGTAAATCACATTTACTGATTGATATGCAAAGTGGTCTGGTTGAAGATGCTGAACAGTTGAAGGAACATGTATCCGAAGGCAGCATTACCGTCAACAGTAAAAACATCATCAGCGGGTATGCTTACTCCAGCCAGTGGGTTGAGAAGAAGGTGTTTTTTACCGCTACGTTCGGTAAAACCTTTACCGGTTATCATTTTGTTGATGGCGACGCCCATCGCCGACTGGTTGTTGATTTTGACACCAAACCAGGCGAAACTATAGAAGTTAAAGTTGGCATCTCCACGGTGAGCATTGATGGCGCCCGCAAAAACCTCGCGGCTGAAACAGCCAATAAAACCTTCGCCCAGGTTAAAGCCGCAGCTGCCAAAGTATGGGAAAACTATTTTGCCCGATTGAAGGCCGAGGGAGGAGAAGAGCAAAAAACAGCCTTTTATACCAGCGTATATCATGCCCTTATTCAACCTAATAATATTGCGGATGTTGATGGCAAGTACCGCGGCGCCGATGGTTTGGTGCGTCAATCTGCCGATAAGGTTTATTATTCTACCTTGTCATTATGGGATACCTACCGGGCGGCCCATCCGCTGTATACCCTCATCTGCCCGGATAAGGACGGACAAATGGTTGAGAGCATGCTGCAACACTTCAACATAGCCAAATTATTGCCTGTATGGACATTGTTTGGCAAAGAGAGCTATGCCATGATAGGTAACCATGCCGTCCCCGTTATAGTTGATGCCAGCCTGAAAGGCATTAAGGGCTTTGATAAGGAACAAGCATTTGCAGCCATTAAAGCTACGCTTACCAACAATAAAAGCCCCAAATACAATTGGGATTTGTACATGAAGTATGGCTACCTACCGTCAGACTCGGTAAAGCGCGAGGCGGTATCGCGTACATTGGAGGCTGCTTATGATGATTGGTGTGCCGCTCAGTTAGCCAAATTGCTGGGCAAAATAGCAGATTATAATTACTTCAGTAAGCGGTCTTCCTTCTACAAAAACCTGTTCGATAAATCAACCAACCTGATGCGGGGCAAACTGGCCGATGGTAATTGGGTACAACCCTTTGCCAACCTGGATAGCGGCCAGTTGGCCATTGGCGGCGATTATACCGAGGGCAACGCCTGGCAATACACCTGGCAAGTACAGCAGGATATTCCGGGGTTAATTAACTTAATGGGAGGGAAGAAGGCTTTCTTAACCAAACTCGATTCCCTGTTCAGTATGGATTCCAAAGTATTTGGCAAAGGCTCAACACTGGATGTTACCGGGCTGATAGGCCAATACGCGCACGGAAACGAGCCTAACCATCACATAGCTTACCTGTACACACTCGCCGGCGACCCTGCTAAAACACAACGTTTGGTAAGGCAAATTGCTGATCAGTTTTACCAAAACAAGCCAGACGGCCTGTCGGGCAACGATGACTGCGGGCAAATGTCGGCATGGTATATTTTTACCGCAATGGGCTTTTACCCGGTTAATCCGGCCGATGGTAAATATGTGTTTGGAGCACCACAGCTGAGCAGGGTAAGTTTGGCATTACCCGGTAATAAAAATTTTATTATCGAGGCTAAAAACCTATCGGTAGTAAATAAATATGTGCAAAGCATCAGCCTGAATGGGAAACCATATCTGAAGAATTATATCAGTCATAAAGATATTTTGAAAGGGGGGATGCTGGTTTTTGTGATGGGGGATAAGGCTGCAGCAACTATAACTAACTAATTTATGGGTTAGTGTTCCACCGGAACGGTGGAACGCGCTGGAACACATGTGTTCTGATTATCAGCTATTTAGCTTTTATGGAAAATTGGCGATGGAACACTTAATTTTTTGATTTTCAGTTGATTGCAAAATTTAGACGTTTGGCAAATGTTGCTTTAACTGTTCCGTTTTATTGAATTGAGGCCTTGAACCGGTACTTCAATATCGCGTCAATGTTCACACTCTTTACAATCTTCCACGCTTTCAATTCATCAATAAACTCCGGTTTTTCCAACCCGGCATCCGCAGCTGCCCGGGTATAGAACACCGACCTGACCGGATGATCCGGCGCGCAACCGTTAAACAGGTAACCAAAGGCATCTTTGTTAATAATGGCTTTTGTTAATCCAATGCAATCGTCAAGGTGTATCAGGTTTACCGGCGCATTGCCATTAGGGACATCCTTTTTCCCGGCAAAGAATCTTCCTGGGGCCCGGCCCGGCCCAATTAATCCCGCGAAGCGGATAATGGTAGTTTTAAATGTTGCCTCTTGCCTGAAAAGGTTTTCGGCAGCAAACAGAACCCTGCCTGCTTCGGTGTTGGGTTGCGGGTTGGTATTTTCGTCAACCTGGTTATTTAGGTCGGCATAAACTCCGGTGGAGCTGATGAATATTACTTTTTTAACACCATGCCGCTTAATCGCATTAATGATCTTTTCTATCTTATGAATAAAATACACACCCTCGCCCGCGCGTGTTTTAGGCGGGATGGCTATCAAAAGTATGTCGCAGTTAAAAAAACGGGCGTCGTAATTTTCGGTGGCGGCAGTAAAATTAATCAGGTATGGCTCAATACCATCAGCCGCCATGGTTTCCATTTTACCGGGCGATGTGGTTGATCCTTTTACCTTTATGCCATTGCTTACCAATGCCTTTGCCAGCGCCAGCCCATACCAGCCGCAGCCCAATATACTGATGTTGTTTTTATGCTGTAATATGCCTGTATTATCCAATTTTAACACTTTGTGACAAAGGTAATTAAATATTTCACGGGTCGAAGCTGCGTAAATATCTGCCTTCGGCTTAAACTTTTTGCTCCTGCTGATCGTTAGTGAAATATGAAGAAAGAAATTTTGGCAACTTCTGTAGTATTGGGTTTGGCCGCTGCCGCTGCTTTGGCATTACAGCAGACAAAGGAAAAACCTTTGGAAACCGTAAATTACGTCGACCTAAAAAAATACCTGGGCACCTGGTTTGAGGTAGCCGCTTTTGAGCAGCCTTTTGAAAAAGGGTGTTCCTGTACGTCGGCAACTTACGGCTTAAATAAGGATGGCAGCATCATTGTTAAAAACCGGTGTATAAAAGGCAATAAACTTAAAGTAACCGAAGGGCGGGCCACCGTGGCAGATAAAGGCGTTAACTCCAAACTCGACGTACAGTTTTTTTGGCCCTTTAAAGGCAAATATTGGATTATTGACCTGGCCAAAGACTATAGCTATGCCATGGTTGGGCATCCTAACCGTAAATACCTGTGGATTTTGAGCCGCCGGCCAACGTTAGATGACCAAACTTACAACCAGCTATTGGTACGTGCCGCAAACAAAGGATTTGACATACGGCGGCTGGTAAAAACCGAGCAGATAGGCGACCTTTCGGGGATATAAATAGTATCAAGTAGCACATAAATAGTATCAAGTAGTAAGTATCAAGTAGCAAGATTTTTTTGATTTCGGATAACGGAGACTTGAACTTGCAACCTATAAATAGTATCAAGTAGTAAGTATCAAGTAGCAAGATTTTTTGATTTCGGATAACGGATTTTTAAACTTGCAACCTATAAATAGTATCAAGTAGTAAGTATCAAGTAACAAGATTTTTTGATTTCGGATAACGGATTTTGAACTTACAAAGCCTGCCTTCTAAGGTCTTACTACTTGATACTTACTACTTACTACTTGATACTCTCTTAAAAACTATATCCCAATGTAAGGAATGCGTTATTATTGGTCTTTTTAAGATCCGCCGCCGGGCTCCCCGTACCTATTTCATAAGGATAAACTGTTTGGTTGCCGCTTAAATGGGCATAGGTGGCATCAACGTAATAGCTGCCAAACCTTACACCAATACCACCACTGATGGTTTTAATATCGCTGCCCTTGGTTTTTAGCGGGCTGCCTTGTATGCCATAACCACCGCGCAGGTAAAACATGCTGTTAAGGCGTGCCTCGGCGCCTATATGGGCGTTTACGGTTGAGCGGTACAGGGATTTTATGTTGCTGTTATCAAAATCGGCGCTGTAGCTGTCGTTACTGCTGAGATGGGTAGTAGTATAGTCGATATAATCTATATCGCCGGATATAAAGCCGTATTTGCCTATAAAAATGGCAGCACCGCCCGTTAATTTTAAAGGGGTGCGCATATTGTAGGCTAACGGATACTCTACCGGTTCATTTTCGGCGTTGTTGAAATTGGTAAAATTGGTGCTCAGGCCTTCGGTATAAGAGTCAGTTATCGAGTAATAGGTCGGCGATGTAAAGGTAAAGCCTAAGCGCAACGCATTAACCGGCTTATAAATTACGCCCAGCTTAACGTTGGCGCCGGAACCCGTAGTAAGCTGGTCCTGCACAAAATTTGAGTTAAAGTTTGCATTTGTGCTCACATTGTTAACCAGTATACTGGCTGTACCGGTTTCGTTAAACACATTGTACGAGTTATACCGGATATTGGAAAAAGATACTCCCAATCCAAAATATAGCTTATTACTGTAGTTGGCGCCAAATGCCAGGTTAACTTCCGATTGTCCGCCGGTGCGGATGGTGTTGTTTAATTGATTGACAGTACCAAACGCGTTTCTGCGGTACTCGCTGCCGCCGCCCGTGGTGGCATAGTTATCTATCAGGTTTTGCTGATAAGCCCAATCATCCAATCCGCCTTCGCTTAGCTGGCCGTTTGAATTGGCAATGCCTGCATAATAGTCGCCTATGGAGTTGCTGGTGTTTTTACCGCCGTAGGTAATGTTTTCATAAAAATTATTGGTACGGCTATATGCTGCGCCATAGTTAATACTTAGCCATCCTTTGGTTTTATCACGACCTCTTGGCGTGCGCAGCTGCTGGTAAATAGCAACCGAGGCGTTGTTGAAATTCAGGTTGCTTTTGCTATCGGTATTAAACTGGCCAAGATAGGTTGAATTTACCTTCGACCCATTAAACTCCGGCGTAATGCTTGCCTCTGAGTGTGTAAAAAAGCCCAGCCCGGCGGGGTTGCCGCTTATCGAGCTTAAATCGCCCCCAATAGCCGTGCCCGCGTTGCCTATCCCCTTGATGCGCGATGTTGAACCTGTTTGAAAGGTGCTGAAGCGAATGGCATCCTGCGAATATTGCGCAAAACTATCTTTAGTAATTGCTACTATAGCAATCACACTAAGTAAATATTTAATCTTCATAGATTTAAGCTGATAAAATTATGGTCTAACTGGTCTGCCGCCACCGCCGCCGCCACTGTTACCGCCGCCGCCCGAGCTTGAGGGTGATGACGATGGAGCAGGAGATGGTGAAGAACGCTCAACACTTTGTGTTTGCGGCCTGGTATCTTGTTGCCTTACTGGGCGCGAATCGCGCGAGTAACTGGTATTGCTACCATTGCTGCTGTTATTTGAATTACCGCGGGTAACACTGCCGTTGGTTGTACGGTTTGCCCGGCCGCCAGGTATATAACCTATCCCGGTCCTGGTGGGGGATGCTGTACCGCCGGGACGTGTCGCACGGCTAAATGAGCCTGGCGCGTAAGAACGGCCACTGAACGGACTGCCGGTGCCGCGTACAGGGCGTGGTGTACCTGATGATACATAGCCCCCGCGGCCATAACCGCCACCATAAAAGCCTCCGTAACCAAAACCGCCGCCATAGCCTCCATAACCGTACCCGTAGCCATATCCTAAGCCAAGTCCCCAGCCGCTACCGTAACCATAGCCCAGCCCCCAGCCTCCATAGCTATAAGGCGAATAGCCGTAACCGTATGGCCCGTAGTTAAAGCCTAAGCTAAAGCCGCCATTGTAATAAGGGTTGCTGTAACCGTAATATAAATTATCATAATAACTAAACGGAGAGTAATAACTGAAACGGTTTATACGCGATGCATAATCATCATAATAAAAATAATCATCGTCATCTTCCTGTTGTACCTGCTGGTTATCAGCATCAGTTTGGTTATAAACAGGCTGTACGGCATAAATAGGCTCATCTGCTGCTTTCGCGTTCGAAAAGTAAACATCGTCGTTACTGGCAGTGGTTGCGAGTTTTTGGGTGGAGCAGGAACTCAGCGCCAGGGCGCCGATGAGAAAAATTCCTATTGCAATATTCCGTTTCATATGCAGGATTGTAAAAGTTCGGGTTCGAATAAGTTTTAAATTTATAAATTTGGGCGCAATATACAATAATTGCAAAGTCAAAAATTCTATTCCAATCAATATGAGCAAAGGTGTTATCAGTAAAGACGAAGATTATTCGCAATGGTTTAACGACTTAGTAATTAAATCTGACATGGCCGAATATTCGCCGGTTAGGGGCTGCATGATCATTAAACCGTACGGCTATTCTATATGGGAAAAAATACAGGCCGTGCTTGACGGCATGTTTAAAGATACCGGGCACAGCAATGCCTATTTCCCGCTGTTAATACCCAAATCATTCTTTAGTAAGGAGGCCAGCCACGTTGATGGTTTTGCCAAGGAATGTGCTGTTGTTACCCATTATCGCCTTAAAAACGATGGTAATGGTAATATTATAGTTGATGAGGATGCCAAACTGGAAGAAGAGCTGATCATCCGCCCAACATCAGAAACCATTATCTGGAACACTTATAAAGGCTGGATCCAATCATACCGCGATTTGCCTATCCTGGTTAACCAATGGGCCAACGTAATGCGCTGGGAAATGCGCACCCGTTTGTTTTTGCGCACCAGCGAGTTTTTATGGCAGGAAGGCCACACCGCCCACGCTACAGCCGAGGAAGCCATAGCCGAAACCGAGCAAATGCTGAATGTTTATGCCGATTTTGCCGAAAATTGGATGGCACTACCGGTAGTAAAAGGCCGTAAAACCGCCAACGAGCGTTTTGCTGGAGCTTTGGATACCTATTGCATTGAGGCTTTGATGCAGGATGGTAAAGCCTTACAGGCAGGTACATCGCACTTTTTGGGGCAAAATTTTGCCAAGGCATTTGATGTAAAATTCACCAATAAAGAAAATAAGATAGAACATGTTTGGGCAACCTCATGGGGGGTATCAACCCGTTTGATAGGCGCCTTAATTATGGCCCATAGCGACGACGCCGGGCTGGTATTGCCGCCAAAACTGGCGCCTATACAAGTTGTAGTTGTGCCTATTTACAAGCACCAGGAAGAGCTGGACAATATATCGGCTTATGTGGATTCTTTAAAGAAAGAACTGAAGGCCAAAGGTATCTCAGTAAAATTTGATAATCGTGATACCCACCGCCCCGGAGCAAAATTTGCCGAGTACGAGTTGAAAGGCGTACCGTTGCGCGTTGCCATTGGCAGCCGCGACATGACAAACGGAACAGTAGAACTGGCCCGCCGCGATACCAAAACCAAGAATACCGTTAACCAGGAAGGTTTAGCCCAGCATATTGAAGCTTTATTAGAAGAAATTCAGAACAATATCTATAAAAAAGCTTTCGATTTCCGCGCCGAAAATATGACCGAGGTTGATACCTACGACGAGTTTAAACGCATGCTGGATGAGCAACCAGGCTTTATAAGTGCCCATTGGGACGGCACACCGGAGACCGAACAAAAGATAAAAGAGGAAACTAAAGCGACAATCCGTTGCATACCTTTGGACAATAAGCAGGAAGAGGGGAAATGTATTTTGACGGGTAAGCCGTCGACGCAACGAGTTTTGTTTGCCCGGGCGTATTAGGCTGGTGAGTGGTTGATTGGGTTGATTAGGTGAGTGGTTATATTTGGAGAGTAGTTGATTGGGTTGATTAAGTGAATGGTTATATTTGCATAAATTCATGCCAACTACTCACCCAATCAACCACTCACTAATCATTTGACAATGGCCTCGTTTACGGATCTTGAGACATGGAAGCAAGCAAGAAAGATTAGAAATGTAATATCCGGACTTGTTAAAAATTTTCCTGCTGAAGAAAAATATCGGTTAACAGATCAAATCATACGTTCTTAGCGTTCTATAGGAAATAACTTAGCTGAAGGACACGGTCGGTTTCATTACCAGGATAATATTCGCTTTTGTATTATGGCGAGAGGTTCGTTAACTGAAACACTCGATCATTTGATGATAGCACTTGATGAAGATATTATAACAAACGATACATTACAATCATTTCAGGCAGAATACGATAGTTGCCTGCGATTAATAAACGGTTACATTCAATATTTAAAAGGCAAGAAAGTAGAGGGATAGTGAATGGGTGAATAGTTGATTAGGTGGAGGGATAGTGAATGGTGAGTAGTTGACTAGGCGGAGGATAGTGAATGGTGAATAGTTGATTAGGTGAGTGGTTGAACAGAGAAGCCAACCACTCACCTAATCAACTCAATTAACCACTCACTTAAGCACAACCACTCACTTAATCAACCCAATCAACCACTCACCTAAACATAACCACCCACTTAATCAACCGAATCGACCATGATCCTAAAACACAACCACTCACCTAATCAACCCAATCAACCACTCACCTAAAAATGAAATTCGCAACTAAAGCAATACACGCAGGGCAGGAGCCCGATCCAACTACAGGCGCTATCATGACGCCGATATACCAGACATCTACCTACTGGCAAAAATCGCCGGGGGATAATAAGGGATATGAATACTCGCGTGGTACCAACCCAACCCGCAAAGCGCTGGAGGGCTGTTTGGCCGCATTGGAGAATGCCGAATTCGGCCTTGCTTTTTCAAGCGGGATGGGTGCCACTGATGCCGTAATGAAACTATTACAGCCTGGTGATGAAGTAATTACGGGGAATGACCTTTATGGCGGATCCTATCGTATTTTTACCAAAATATATGCTCACTATGGCATCAAGTTTCATTTTTTGGATTTGTCTGATCCCGAAATTGTTGCTGAGTATACCAACTCATACACCAAACTGGTTTGGATAGAAACACCTACCAACCCAACTATGCAAATTGTGGATATTGAGGCTATAGGCAAAATAACCAAAGAGAAAAATTTACTGTTTGTGGTAGATAATACCTTTGCATCGCCATACCTGCAAAATCCTATCGACCTTGGGGCCGACCTGGTGATGCACTCGGTAACCAAATACATTGGCGGCCATAGCGATGTTGTAATGGGAGCCCTGATGATGAACGATGAGGACCTGTATAAAAGGCTTTGGTTTATTTACAACGCTTGCGGAGCCACACCCGGCCCAATGGATAGCTTCCTGGTGCTTAGGGGTATTAAAACCTTGCACCTGCGTATGAAAGCCCATTGCGAAAACGGCCGCCTCGTAGCCGAGTTCCTGAAATCGCACCCCAAAGTCGAGAAAATTTACTGGCCGGGCTTTACCGATCATCCAAATCACGAAGTTGCTAAAAAACAGATGCGCGATTTTGGCGGCATGATCTCTATCGTACTGAAAGATGCCGACCTGCAGGAAACCTTCCGCATCGCTTCATCATTTAAAGTATTTGCTCTTGCCGAATCATTGGGCGGTGTAGAATCCCTGATTAACCACCCCGTAAGCATGACCCACGGATCTATCCCCAAAGCCGAACGCGAAAAAGCAGGTGTGGTTGACAACCTGCTGCGTTTAAGCGTAGGCGTAGAGGATATTGAGGATTTGCTGGAAGACCTTCGTCAGGCACTGAGTTAAAACCTACCCGTCATTGCGAGGTACGAAGCAATCCCCTACATGCAAGTCCACTTAGCAAATCGGGGATTGCTTCGTACCTCGCAATGACGTTTTTTATATGTGATGATCGAAAACATAAAGTCTTTCCTCGATTCCAAAGTTGCCCAATACAACCGCCCGGAGTTTATTGAGAACGATCCTGTCGTAATCCCGCATATGTTCAGCAAAAAGCAGGATATCGAGATTATGGGTTTTTGGGCTGCTACCCTGGCCTGGGGGCAGCGGGTTACTATTATCAAGAAGTGTCGTGAACTGATAACCTTGATGGACGGGGCTCCCTATGATTTTATCATCAATCACCAGGAGCCCGATCTTAAAAAGCTGCTGAGCTTTAAGCACCGCACTTTTAACGATATCGATACGCTGTATTTCATCAGCTTTTTTAGATATCATTATGAAAATTTTGATTCGCTTGAGGACGCATTTATGCCCCCTAACCCCCTGAAGGGGAAACCACAGGTGGCAAATCAAAAAGCTCCCCCTTCAGGGGGCTGGGGGGCTGAAGATCATCTTAACCATTTTCGAAGTTATTTCTTTTCCTTACCCGATTACCCGCATCGCACCAAAAAACACGTGTCCTCGCCCTCGCAAAAGTCAACCTGTAAACGGTTGAATATGTTTTTACGCTGGATGGTTCGTAAAGACGATAACGGCGTTGATTTCGGCATCTGGAACCGGATCAAACCTGCGGATCTGATCTGTCCGCTCGATCTGCATGTAGACAGGGTTTCCCGCAAGCTGCTGCTCATCACCCGCAAACAAACCGACTGGCAAACTGCCCTTGAACTAACAGAACGCCTTAAACAATTTGATCCGCTTGACCCGGTGAAGTATGACTTTGCCTTGTTTGGATTAGGAATTGAGGAACGGTGGGGGATAGAGGGGGTGCTTCCAAATTTTAGTTAAGCCCGAAGTATTAAGTATTAAGTCGGAAGTCTTAAGCCCGAAGTCCGAATTGTCATTTTGACTTCAGACTTAGTACTTCAGACTAATTTTTCGCCTTTTCAACAACCACAATAGCGGGCTTTGGCTCTTCAACCCGCTCCATACGTACTAATCGCCCTTCTTTAAAATAATAGTACATGTTTGCGGTAACCCTTTGCCCATCAGCTTCCAAAGCCCTTTTATAAACCGACCGGTTTTGTGTTGCCTCAACAAGGCTCAGGTTATACTTCTGCGATGCGGTGAATTCTGTTTCGCTCATGCCAATGGTATACTGCTTAACCGCGCAGCTTGTTAAAATAACAGATAGAAATAAAATGGCGAATGACTTTTTCATAAAGGAAATGTGACAAGTTTTATAATATAATTTGTTTGTACGGTTATGACTTATCCGGCGCAGAAAGGTTTACTTAATAGGAGCCAATTTCGTTGTTATTTATTGGGCGTTTATACCGGGAGGTTGTTTGTATAATTAAGCAAGACACACCAAAAGCATTGTAATATTTATTGTTTGCAAAGGGCTATCGTTTTGATAAAACCTATCAAAATGATAGGTTTTTCAATTTTTATAAATTCATATATTTTTCATTCAATTGTCTGTAATACAGATTTTTAGTTTTTATAATTACCCTGCAGGCATGTGTTTTGACTGCGAGGCTTCGTTATTAAAAACAGTTTATGGTGATAGTATTTCTTTGTTGCTGCGGTCAATATTCAATGTGGCTGCAAAAAAAATCCCTGGCAACAGTATTGTCACTTTTTCCATCCCCTAATTTTTTATTTATTAAATGAACTCACACGTTAAGCATCTCACATTTGCGGGCATGATTGTTACGCTCGGTATTATTTTTGGCGATATCGGTACTTCCCCGCTATATGTATTTCAAACTCTGCTGGTCGAAGGCGGGAAAGTTGATCCGGCCCTGGTTTTAGGTTCCATTTCCTGCATTTTCTGGACGCTTACCCTGCAAACCACCTTCAAATACATTGTAATAACCCTACAGGCCGATAATAAGGGCGAAGGTGGTATCTTCTCATTGTATGCCCTGGTAAGGCGTTATGGCAAGTGGCTGGCTATACCGGCTATTATTGGCGCAGGCACATTACTTGCCGATGGTATAATTACCCCACCAATATCGGTTACCTCGGCTATCGAGGGGTTGAACCTGGTACCTTACTTTTCGGATGTTATTATTCCGGGTAATAACCTTATTTTGATTATTGTAATTGCGATAATTATACTGCTTTTCTTTTTTCAGCAATTTGGCACCAAGGTGGTTGGCTCGGCTTTTGGGCCTATTATGCTGATGTGGTTTTTGATGCTTGGCATTTTAGGCGGAATACAGGTAATCCATTCTCCTGGCATATTTAAAGCCCTAAACCCTTATTATGGGGCGCGCTTACTAATGGATCATCCAAAAGGTTTCTGGCTGCTGGGCGCGGTGTTTTTGTGTACAACAGGCGCCGAGGCCTTATACTCCGATCTGGGCCATTGCGGCCGCAAAAACATCCAGGTAAGCTGGATATTTGTTAAGGTTACGCTGGTTATTAACTACCTTGGGCAGGGTGCATGGGTATTGGCGCAGGCCCCAACCAAAAATTTTACGGGCGTAAATCCATTCTTCGAAATAGTACCACACCAATTCCTGATCCCAAGTATTGCATTGGCTACTATGGCTACTATTATTGCCAGCCAGGCTTTAATCAGCGGGTCGTTTACCCTGATCAGCGAGGCGGTGAGCATGAACTTTTGGCCGCGTATTACTATCAAATACCCATCTAATATTCGCGGACAGATTTATATCCCCAGTATCAACTGGATCCTGTGCGTAGGTTGTATCCTGGTATCGTTGTACTTTAAAACATCAAGCGCCATGACCGCGGCTTACGGCTTTAGTATCACCATTGCCATGCTCAGCACCACCATTTTAATGTATTACTTTATGCGTTATGTGAAGCATTGGCCTGTTTGGCTGGTAACCATTATTTTGTGCCTGTTTTTAACTGTTGAGTTCTCGTTTTTTGTAGCCAACGCTGTTAAAATAGTTAAAAGGTTATTTTTTGTGGGTTTTGAAGTAGGGTTGATATTCACCATGTACATCTGGTTCAGGGCGAGAAAAATCAACAACCGTTTCCTGCATTTTGTAGATATTAAAGAAAAATTACCCCTGTTAAATGCACTTAGTGCCGATACTACCGTAAATAAATACGCCACGCATTTAATTTATCTGACCAAAGCCAATAACAGCAAACAGATAGAAGAAAAGATCATTTACTCCATCATGAGCCGCCGCCCTAAACGTGCTGATATCTATTGGTTTGTGCACATTGAGCGTACCGACGAGCCTTATACCATGGAGTACAGTGTTGACCACATTGAGCCCGGCAAGATTATCCGCATCGAGTACCGCTTAGGCTTCAGGATCCAACCGAGGGTTAATGTGCTGTTCCGCAACGTGGTAGAAGATATGGTGAAACGTAAGGAAATTGATATTACCAGTAAATACGCATCGCTTAAAGAGTACAATATCCCTGCCGATTTCAGGTTTGTAATTATGGAGAAATTCCTGAGCTACAATAACCTGTTCAGCGTGAGTGAAGGATTTATCCTCAATAGCTACTTCGCCATCAAAAAACTTGCCCAGTCAGAAGCCAAAGCTTTTGGTTTGGATACCAGCGAAACACGGATTGAAAAAATACCGCTGGTGGTAAAGCCGGTGAGTAATTTACATTTGAAAAGGGTGGAGCCGGTATAGGTTAGATGAGTGGTTGATTAGGTGAATGGTTGGTTAAGTTGATTAGGTGAGTGGTTGATTAAGTTCAATCAAATTTAACCGCTCACCCAATCAACCACTTTTATGCTTTTGAACAGATTGAGATATAATTGTAGTGATTATCCAACATATTAAGATTGATAGCGTCGAGTGTATTATATTTGCGATACTTACGCTAAACCAATCATGACCACAAAAAAAATAATCCCGATTTTGTTTGCACTGATTTTTGGTGTGATGAACCTTTATGCGCAACACGTAAAACCTGTTTTTAAGCGCTTGGTTTGGTCCTCTTACGAACCTGCATCGGATAATTTCCAAAAGATCAATATTGTTGATCTTTTGGAAATTAATGCAGATGGTTTAGTGCATTTAATGACAAAATATAAAGGTATCGGTGATACTACTTACCATTTATCTGCGGAATTAGTGAATAAACTAAATGCTGTTTTTGATGGTAATAAAAAATTAACGACATATATGACAATTAATAAGTTGCCAGAAGGTTCGCACTTTGCGGGTGCACTTCAATATTTATATTACATAAATGCTGCAGGCAAAAAAGATGAGTTAATATTCATCCCCAGCTTTATGGATAGTAGTTTTTATAAGCTATTGAATGATATATATAACTCGCCTTCTATATACAACCCGAAAGTTAATATTATACATAATCCGGGCTTGGCGACGCAAATACTTAAGTTCCACAAGGCTTGTTCCTGTGCTCCCAAAATTGAACAGCCACCTGCGATAATGGAGTTTACACCGGCTAATTGATTTAGCCTACGCTTCTTCCTTAAAATAAACCTTATAAAAGTTCATAGCTTTATCGTCGTCAAAGCCTTTTTCGATGAGTTGTTTATCGCCATGGATATAAATGTGGAAATTTTTATCCAGCTTTAAAACACTTTTGTAGTCGCGGGCTTGTTTTTTTACAGCATTGCCCGATATTTCGAAGCTGTTGCCAATTGGGCTGTCAAATTCCTGTTCGTACTGGTTTTTGAAGGTTTTGAATGATTCAATGGCTTCCGGGTTGCCTATTACCTCGTTGCCAAATTCGTCCATATCAAAGGTTTCCTTTTCTTTAAAGTACTTCATCGACCGGTTAAGCAAGTCTATCTTGTCGGCCTTGCTCATTTCAAACTGATCGTCGAGTTTTTGGGTAACAAAGTTTTTGTAAATTCCCAAGGTATTGTTGGTTTGGTTAAAGCTATCGTTACGGATTTTGAGCTGTAAAAAATCGTCTTTCCAGTACACGGCTGCATCCTGGCCGCCGTTGGTTTTATCAACCACCACCACTTTATAACCGTTTTCTTTTTCGATATTGAAGATGAGCACGCCTTTATCCAACTTGTTAATGTTAATGGCATCCTGCTCATAATCAACCTGGAAACCGCCTTTATCCGGGTAAACCTTCAGGTAGGTTTCTTTATTCTCCGATTTAAAAATGCCAATGGTATCCAATGGGTTACCTTCAATTTGTACGCTGTTAAAGTAAACCACGTACAGCTCGCCTCCTTTAATATTGGGGTGAGTGGTAACCTTAAACAGGTGTTTGGCAATTTTTTCTGATGCTTCGTGAAATTTTTCCCTGTCCTCAAATACCTGGGTAGCAAAGTTGTGCAATTCGTTAAGCGCCAGGTCGCCGCTGCTGTGTGTCAGGTGATAAACTTCGTTAATCTTTTCAAAAGGTTTTAAAAAATACTGCATTAACAGGTTAGGAATAATCTCATCCTTCAATTCCAGCGGACTATCCGACAAGGCGTACAACTCATCCTGCAATGGATTACCAACATGATGTACCGAAATAGTATCGAGCGAAGCTTCAAAAAAAGTTACCATAGTGGGGGCAAAGTTAAGGTTTTTAGTCATTGGGTCATTTGCTACGCGTCATTAAGTCATTGAAAAGTAGTTCATGACGTTTGGTTCATAGTTCAGGGGATTTTGTTTTACTTTTGTGTCTGAACCGGAATTCATCGAATTTTTAGAATTGCACGAATTTTAAAATTCTGTAAATTCCTTAATTCCACAAATTCCGGTTCAGATAAAGCTATGAACACTCACCACTCACCACTCACTACTCACCACGAAGATACCATCGTTGCGCTTGCCACCCCAAACGGAATTGGCGCCATTGCGGTGATCCGCCTTTCGGGGTTGGATGCTATAGCTGTTGCCAACAGTGTTTGGAAAGGGAAGGATCTGACTAAGCAGGCTTCACATACTATCCATTTCGGTCATATTGTGGATGGCGACTTGGTTTTGGATGAGGTGCTGGCATCGTTGTTTGTTGCACCGCGGTCATACACGCGTGAGAATGTAGTCGAGATTAGTTGCCATGCATCAGGTTATATTATTGAATCTATCATAAAGCTATTCATCAAAAAGGGGGCCCGGTCAGCAAAGCCGGGCGAGTTTACGCTCAGGGCATTCCTGAACGGACAGCTCGATTTATCCCAGGCCGAGGCCGTTGCCGATTTGATAGCCTCCAATTCCAAAGCATCGCAGCAGGTAGCTTTACAGCAACTGCGTGGCGGTTTTAGTACCCAGCTGCAGGCCCTGCGCGAGCAACTGGTAAATTTTGCTTCGCTGATTGAGCTGGAACTTGACTTTGCCGAAGAGGATGTTGAGTTTGCCAACCGCGACCAGCTGAAAAACCTCATCCACGAGATAACCAAAATAGTAGGCAGGTTAATCCAGTCATTTGAGTTGGGCAATGCCATTAAAAATGGCGTGAATACGGTTATTGCTGGTCGACCGAATGCTGGTAAGTCGACACTGCTAAATGCCCTCCTGAACGAGGAAAGGGCCATTGTAAGCCATATTCCCGGTACCACCCGCGATACCATTGAAGAGGTACTGAATATCCAGGGTATCAATTTTAGATTGATAGATACCGCCGGTATCCGCGAGGCTACCGATGCTATTGAGCAGATAGGGGTACAGCGTACCATGGAGAAGATAAGCCAGTCGGCCCTGTTGGTTTATGTGTTTGACGCCGCCGGAATTACTCTTGAAGAATTAAAAAGTGATCTGGAAAGCTTACAAAGGCCAGGTTTAACTATGCTGATGGTGGCCAATAAAATAGATTTGCTGGAGTCAGAAAGTCCGCAAGTCGGTAAGTCAGAAAGTTTCGGATCTGGCAAGCTACAAAGCTTCGATAATTTCTTCCGGACTTCCGGACTTCCGGACTTCCGGACAATTGCCATATCGGCCAAAGAAAAACAGCATATTGACGAACTGAAACAACGCATCTATTCTTCGTCCATTAAAGACCAGCTCAGCGGCGACGAAACCCTTGTAACCAACATCCGTCACCTGGAAGCCCTTCAAAAAACCGAAGAGGCGCTGGTAAGGGTTTTAGGTGGTATTGACGGCAGTATTACTTCCGATTTTCTGTCGATGGATATCAAACAGGCCCTGCACTACCTGGGCGAGATTACCGGTGTGGTTACTACGGATGATTTGCTGGAGAATATATTTAGTAAGTTTTGTATCGGAAAATAGGTGCGCCGAAAACCACATAATTTCGATAACTTACGACAATTAAAACACTCATTGTTAATAAGTTATGTTTATTTCTTTTGTCCAAATTCTTGGATATTTGACCCTGTTTTACTGACTTTTGTAACTCAGATGTTACTCAAAATAGAAACTGAGTACTACCTCAAAATTGGCGTTGAAATAACGTTGTTTATGGCGCTTATAACTGCTTGGTTATTTTTTGACAGGTAACGACAAATTCTGATAAATAACGAAAATTACATCTCCGGTAATATCGCTACTTGCTGATGTTCAGTAGGTTATAATGAGGCGAAATTACAGGTGATGTGATTTAAAAGCAAAGTAACTAAAAGAGTTAGTAGACGAAAATACAGGTGCTATGAGTTCCAATTTTATCATGAAAAAGACCTGCGAACAGTGCGGAAAACTGTTCGTTGCGAAGACTTCTGTAACCAGGTTTTGTAGCCTGAAATGCAACAATAAAAATATAAAGCTCAGGAAAAAAGCAAGTTATATTATCCCGGAACAGAAAGTAACTAAAAAAAGGGTCGGTGACACATATTGCCAAACAGTGGAAAAAAGACCAGGACGCCCCCCTTGCCCTGGCTAAACAGGTTCCGGCCGATAGGTTTTTCTCGCTCAATTATGAAAACCTCATCAGCAAACCTGAGGAAACCGTGCGTGAGCTGTGCGCTTTCCTGGATATTGATTATACTGATAATATGCTGCAATATTATACCTCTAATACCTCCAAAATTACTGCTGCCTCCGGCGAAATGTGGAGCAACCTGGAAAAACCCATAATGACTAATAATACCAATAAGTTTTTGAAAGAGTTTAAAGATGATGAACTGGAATTGTTTGAATTGATTGCAGGTGATACATTAACAACCCTGGGGTATCAGTTATACGCTACACAACTAAATCAGGATCTTCTGTCGCCTGATTTGATTGTGCAGTATGATATTGAAAATTCAGAGCGAAAGAAACATGTGCTAACCAACGCCCGCACCTCTGATCTTGATAAACGTGCCGCACAGGAAAATATCCTTAGAATACTCAAGCAAAAGGTTGCTTTATAGGCTGTCTGGTAAATTCGGTTAGCTCTTGCAAGGGAGCTTCCTATTTTAGCCAATTCATCGATAAAATAGGCAGGTTTTGCACCGTTGTCCACCCTTTTAATTTAAGTGTAGTCTGAAAAGGCTGCTCTTTCTTCTTTATTGCATTGATTATTATGTGCTTAGGCTTTTGGCTTAGGAAAAAGAAAGAATCAGGCAAAAGCTCGACTATCGCGGATATTTCTTGTTTTTGGGTTCGAGCCCCGTTAGCCATTTTTTTGGACTTAAGATCGAAGAACAGATCTTAAACAAAATCAACACCAATCTTTATATGTACTTCGCGCGACGCAAACGGGCTTTTGGATAAGCCGCAAGATCATTTCGCTGGTGGCCTTGGCTGATGAACGGGAAGCATTTTCGGGCACCTACTCAACATGAAGTGGAAACCGTAGGAGTATTTAAGTGGAAGCTATAGGCGGGCATTTTTAATAGGCAATTATGCTTAGGGCAAACTCATCCACATAGAGCTACGACAGCTGCCTATATAAAGACTTCCTGGCGCCAATCAAGAGAGTTTACATGTAAAAAGTTGTTAAACAAAATAATCAGCAGGAACCATTGGGGCCTCGAAAGACGGAAAGCAAAATAAGATATTTAGCTGCGCAAAAGCTTATAGTATAGGGCATATAATAGATGGCGCCGTTGTTTGATGCACCAAATTGTAAAAGGTGGTCGGGCGTCCAAGCGTCTAATGAAGGAGAAATTGGGGGACTTTTCCAAGGGGCGAACAAGACTAAGTTATGTCAAAAATTGGCATAATGCGATGAAAAATCCTCGTTATAGCCTTAAAATTCATAAAAGCTTCACAATGGCTTATTCCTTATTTGATTTTTTAATAACATTAATTATGTTTGTGTGCGAACACGCAAATTTATAGGACATTAAAGTGCTTATAACCAAATTACATTTGGCTTTGGGTCGCTAATGCGGGTTATTGAATAACCGTTGTTTAAAAGGGATTTCTACGCTACTTCGATCTAAACATCCATAATTTACGGATTACAAGGGGGGTTCGAACGCAATAGAAGGCCTTATAACGCAGGACAGGCAATTCAAAGGGATTTTATACCGCTTATTTTATATTAAATAATCGACTAGGGAAATTATTGCCTTTAATTTATGTGTGTGCGGGCACATAAATTAAAGATACACTTTAATAAAAAGATTTGCATAAGCAGCGCCTTTAAATAATAAACAATACAAACAATCAACTATAAAACTATTTTTTATGAAAAAACTCTACGATGCATGTAGGCACCTTTGGGTGTTAAAAATTCCTTACTGTACATTGACAGCCATCGCTGCGCTGTTTTTTGTTTTTATAGGATCAGGATCTGTTAACCGTGCGGCCGCGCAAACTAAGACAACCGTAATAGGTACCGTTGTTGATTCATTAGGTATGCCTGTTATTGGCGCCAACATTGCCCCGGTTAATACGAAAGGTAATAGCACAGCAACAGATGGTAACGGTAAATTCGTACTTGACGTGGCTGCAGGCACAATTTTAAAGATCAGCTATGTAGGCTTTGTAAGCAAAGAGATCACCGTATCGGCTAATCAAAAGGCAATCAGGATTGTACTGTCCGAAACTAAAAGCCAGTTTGATGATGTGGTTGTAACCGCTTATAACCGCAAGCAAACACGCGAAGCAGTTGTAGGATCTGTTACCACGGTTAAACCAGGCAATTTAAAAATACCGGCAAGTAACCTTACCAATGCGCTGGCAGGGCAGGTAGCGGGTGTTATTGCTTATACACCGAGCGGGCAGCCGGGGCAGGATAACGCCCAGTTTTTTATTCGGGGGGTAACAACCTTTGGCTATAAACAAGATCCGCTTATCCTGATAGATAACGTTGAGCTTACATCAAATGACCTGGCAAGGCTAAATGTCGACGATATTGAAAGTTTTTCGGTATTGAAAGATGCCAGCGCTACCGCGTTATATGGTGCGCGCGGTGGTAATGGTGTAATTTTAGTTAAGACAAAAGAAGGTAAAGCCGGCAAGGCACAGATTAATTTCAGGCTCGAAAACGCCTCTTCACAATCTGTAAAAACGCTTGAACTGGCAGACCCGATTACCTATATGCGGCTTTATAACGAGGCCACCCAAACCCGCGATCCATTAAGCCCGCTGCTGTATAGCGAAAATAAGATCATTAATACCCAGGCTACTATTAACCATACGCCAGGCAGTAACCAGTATGTATACCCCGCTGTAAACTGGGTGGATATGCTGTTTAAAAAACGCGCTAGTACCCAACGCGGAAATTTAAGCATCCAGGGCGGGGGCGGCGTTGCACGCTATTACGTGGCCGGCTCATTTAGCAATGATGGCGGTATATTAAGAACCGACATCAGGAACAATAATAACAACAACGTTAACTTTAAAAATTACCAGCTGCGGTCAAACATAAACATCAATCTTTCTGATAAAACGGAACTCATCGTTCGGTTATCAGGTACATTTAATGATTACAACGGCCCCTTAACCAGCGATGGCAGTTTACAAACGCAGCTTTATAACCTGGCATCACATACAAGTCCTGTTGATTTTCCGGCATATTACCCGGCCGATTCTGCCAATGTGCATACGCAGCATATTTTATTTGGCAATGTTGCATCGGCATCAAACGGAGATGGCGCCAGTAGGTATCTTAACCCTTATGCTGAGTTGCTTAAAGGGCACCAAAGATATTCGGAGTCAAGAATGCTGGCGCAGCTGGAGCTAAATCAAAACCTGGATTTTGTTACCCAGGGATTAAACTTTCATGCCATTATGAGTACCAACAGGTATGCCTACTTCAGGTCGTACCTATACTACGCGCCTTTTTATTATTCGGCAACAAATTACGATAAAACAAGTAACACCTATCAGTTGCAATGGATCAATAATTTGCCTACGGGTAATAATGTAGCACGCGAATATCTTGCCTATTCGCCACTTGAAAGTTTGAACTCCAGCTTTATGTACTTACAGGGCGTGCTTGATTATTCGCATACATTTGCCAAAAACCACAATGTAAGCGCGGCTTTAATAGGTACCGAACAGCAAACAATCAATGGCAATGCCGGCAACTCAACGTTGCTTACTTCTTTGCCTTTCCGCAACCAAACGTTGGCAGGCAGGGCAACCTATTCATTCAAAAGCAGGTACTTTCTTGAATTCAACTTCGGGTATAACGGGTCGGAGCGTTTTTCTGAAAATCACCGGTTTGGATTTTTTCCAACTATTGGCGGTTCATGGATCGTATCTGACGAAAAATTCTGGGGCGACTTATACAATGTTGTCGACCGCTTTAAACTGCGCGCAAGCTATGGTTTAGTAGGTAATGACGCGATAAGCAACAGGCGCTTCTTTTATGTATCTGATGTGAATTTAAACGGTGGCAGCCCTGCCTCCTTTGGTTTAACCAACGGCTATTATCGCCCGGGGGTGAGCATTAATAATTACGAGAACGACGATGTAACCTGGGAAACATCAAAGCAAATAAACCTGGGTATGGAGTTTACACTGCTCAAAAAAATAAATGTTATTGCCGAGGTTTATAAAAACAACAAAGACAATATCCTGCAAAACCGCGCCTCGATACCCGCAACAATGGGGCTTGAAGCCGGTATAGCAGCTAATATAGGTAAGGTAGAGTCAAAAGGGATTGATATTTCTTTAGATGGAAAACAATATCTCGGAAAAGATTTGTCGATACAGATGAGAGGGAACTTTACTTATTCTGCCAACAAGTATACACAATTTGAGCAGCCCGATTATAAAGAATCGTACAGGTTTGAAGTTGGCCAGCCGGTTAACCGTTATTATGGCCTTGTTGCCGAAAGGCTGTTTGTTGACGATAAAGAGGCCGCAAACTCACCTTCACAGCTTTTTGCCTCTGGCGGAGTGCAGCCTAAGGGCGGGGATATTAAATACCGCGACCTGAATCGTGATGGTAAAATTGACTATGCCGACGTAGCGTTTATCGGTAACCCGGTAATACCACAAATTGTATACGGGTTTGGTTTATCGGCTACCTATAAAAACTTTGATCTTTCGGGATTTTTCCAGGGACAGGCTAAAGTATCTTTTTTTATTAACCCGGCCACAACATCGCCTTTTGTAAAAAGTCCCGAAACACAATACACCGGGAATACCCAACTGCTTAAAGCCTATGCAGACGATCACTGGTCTGAGGACAATCAAAACCTGTATGCTTTATATCCAAGGCTTGGGGCCGATGCCAACTCCATCCAAAACAACCTGCAAACCAGCACCTGGTGGATGCGCGACGGCAGTTTCCTGCGACTTAAATCGGTTGAGTTTGGCTACACCATGCCCAAACGGATAGCAAAAGTGTTGCGTGTTAAAAATGCCAGGATATATTTCAATGGATTGAACCTGTTAACCTGGAGCCCATTTAAATTATGGGATCCTGAGCTTGGCGGCAATGGCTTCGCTTACCCTATACAAAAGGTTTTCAACCTTGGCATAAACGTCAATTTATAACATTAACTGAATATACTTCAAATATGAGATCATATTATAAATATCTGTTCATGGCAATTTTAGCAATATCTTGCGTGTCATGTAAAAAGTACCTTGATGTTACGCCTGATAACGTTGGTACCATAGATTACGCTTTCAGGAACCGTAATGAGGCCGAAAACTACCTGTTTACTTGTTACTCCACATTACAAAATATGGTATACCCTCAAAATAATCCGGGTTTTACCACTTCTTCAGAAATTATTTTCCCCAATGATCTTTCAGATTATTATGGCATCGACCCTGTAGGCTTTAACCTGATAAGAGGATCGCAGAGCAGTCAAAATGTAGGCCTTAATTACTGGAATGGTTATAACGGCGGCCAGCCGGTGTTTGTAGCATTAAGAAGGTGTAACATTATGCTGGAGAATATTAACAAGCCGGTTGATTTAACAGCAGGTGAAAAGAAGAGATGGATAGCCGAAATAAAATTTTTAAAAGCATATTATCACTTTGTTTTATTCAGGCTATACGGTGCCGTACCTATAATAGATGTAAACCTGCCAATAAACAGCTCGGCAGAAGAGGTAAAAGTTAAACGGGCCCCTGCCGACTCGGTGGTAAACTATATGGTAAGGTTACTTGACCAGGCTACCCCGGATTTGCCGGTGATAATACAAAACCAGGAAAAAGAACTTGGGCGTATTACCCAGCCAATAGCGCTTGCTGTAAAGGCGCAGATACTTACCACCGCCGCAAGCCCGCTGTTTAACGGTAACCCCGACTATGTAAACATTAAAAATAAAGATGGCCAAAAGCTTTTTTCTTCGTCATATGATGCTGGCAAATGGGATAAAGCCGCGGCCGCAACGCTTGCCGCTATTACGGCTTGCGAAGCAAACGGCAGCGCTTTACATAAGTTTATACCACCTGCCAATGTAGGCACACTGTCCGATTCGTTAAAAACGGTACTCGACCTGCAAACTACCATCACCGAAAAATGGGACCTGAATACAGAGGTGATCTGGGCGTTGAACCCGTATTTTCCGAGCCAAACCTATTGCTTTCCACGGTTAACGGCAAAAGCCGCCGCCAGCCCCGACCTGCCGGGAACATTCGCGGTGCCTATTTCTGAGCAGGAGTTGTTTTACACTAATAAAGGTGTTCCTATAAATGAAGATAATACCTGGGATTATGCCAATCGTTATGAGTTAAGGACCGGCGATGATGCCAACAGGTTTTATATAGGCAACGGGTACGAAACGGTTAAAGCGCATTTTAACCGCGAGCCCAGGTTTTATTCATCGATAGGTTTTGATGGCGGCATTTGGTTTGGTAATGGCCTGGTAAACCAGGAAAACCTGTATTATATCCAGGATCGTGGCAGTAGTTCATTTGCCGGGCCAACGGATAATATCAGGATAAATATAACCGGTTACTTCCCCAAAAAACTGGTGAATTATTTATCAGTTTATGACGAAGGATACAACATGGTTAATTACAGGATGCCATTGATCAGGCTGGCGGGCCTTTACCTGCAATATGCCGAGGCTTTAAATGAACAGGGCAAACCATACGCACAGGTTGTTCCATATCTTAATAAAGTTAGGGCCAGGGCAGGTTTACCGGGCGTTGTTGAGGCCTGGAGCAAGTATTCAAAAAATCCTTCAAAATTTACCACCCAAAATGGCTTAAGGCAAATTATACACCAGGAAACAAGGATAGAACTGGCATTTGAAAGCGAGCCCGGCTGGGACCTGCGCCGCTGGAAAGAACTGCAAAGCGTATTAAGTAAACCGCTGCAGGGATGGAACATATTTGAATCATCGTCAATAAACTATTACCGCCCCAGAAACCTGGTTATCCCCGTTTTCAATGTACGCAATTATTTGTGGCCAATAGCCGCCGACGACTTAATAGTAAACGGTAATCTTGTTCAAAATTTAAACTGGTAATTACAAAATATAACGATCATATAATTAAACAATATGAAAAATATTAAAAATCATTCATTCCTGCTGCTCATAGGTATGGTAATGATAAGCATAATTTCGTGTAAAAGGAGCGATGGTGACAGGGTGCCGGTGTCTACCGATACAGCGAAGCCGGGTGTAATCACCAATATAAAAATTGATAATTACAATGGTGGTGCATACATCACCTATACTTTGCCTAAATCAGAAAACATACTTTACGTGCTGGCTAAGTACCAGATCAGGAACGGCGTATCAAGAGAAACTAAATCATCCTATTATTCCGATACAGTTACTGTGGAAGGCTTTGCCAAAGAAGCGGATTATGAGGTTACTTTATATACGGTAAGCCGGGCAAATGTTTCGTCGGACCCGGTGAAGGTTACTGTTCACCCTAAAATTCCACCCTATATATCAATTAAGGCGGCTACCAGCATTGGCGCCGACTTTGGGGGAGTTAACGTTAAGGCCTTAAATCCCTTAAAAAAGGACATCGGAATAATAGTTACCGCTTATGACAAATCTACCAATTCAATGGAGATTCAGGACCAGCACTATACCCGGTCTGATACCATTAACTATTCGGTAAGAGGGTTCAATACCGATCCCCGTAATTTCGGGGTTTACATTACCGACAAATATGGCAATATATCAGATACCATTAAGCAAAGTATTAGCCCCTTGTTTGAGGCGTTGTTAGACAAAAGCAAGTTCAGCCCATATAATTTATCATCAGATACTCCTATCGGTTATGGCTGGGCGCTCCCAAATCTATGGAATGGCGTTACAGATGGCAGCGCAGCCGGCTGGCATACCGAACCGGGCCATAACCCGCCCTTTATATGTACGTTTAATGTTGGTGTCTCCTACAAGTTAAGCCGTTTTATTTTATGGGAAAGGCCGGATTACGGATCTGATCTGTATGCTTTTGGCCATGGCAACCCCAAAATATTTACGTTGTGGGGTTCAAATGTGGCGCAGCCCAAAGACGCGGTGCTTCCTCTTTCATCTGCAGTAGGTACAGTTGTCGGCGATTGGACTAACATCGGGAACTTTACCTACCCTAACCCTCCTTCGGGTTTGCCCCCGCAGGCCCATAACGCTGCTGATAATGCATTTGTAATGGAAGGTGTAAATTTTAACATTTCGCTGGCCGCGCCCCCGGTTCATTTTATACGCCTGGCTGTAGGGCTTACTTGGTCGGGCGGTAACATTGCCCACGCGATGGAAATTTCACTTTACGGAAACCAGCAATAGTTGATAATTATTGAAAATAGAAAACATGAAAAAGCTTATACATATATTATTGGGCTGTTTACTGGTAGCCGGATTTGGGTGCCGGAAAAGTAATTACGCCACCGATTACAAGGATTTTTACGATGGTCACGAAATTGTATACACCGGCGCCGTTGGATTTGCCGTTGTGCAGCCGGGTAACTTAGAACTGGGCCTTAAATGGAAAGCCAGCCCCGACCCGAGCATAACCAGGTACGTGGTTTATTATAACAACGGGGCCGACTCGCAGGTGGTAAACATTACCGGCAAGCAGGATACCATCAGGACCGTTATTAAAAACTTAGCCGAATACACCTACTCGTTTACCATTTACTCGTATGATGCCAAGGGTAACAAATCCATCCCCTATGAGGTTAATAACGCCAAAGTTTATGGCCCGCTTTATGCGGCAACGCTGTTAAACAGGGGATATGATGCTGTAACCCCTTACGTACTAAATGACAATGGATCCTTAACCCTAAACTTTATAACGCCCGATACCATCAACATTAAAACGGTAATTAACTATACAAACGGCGCAGGGCTTGCCGCCGCCACCGTGCTTAAGCCCGATCAAAGCGCCATAACCCTGCCCAGCTATAAAGCCGGAACGGAGATTAAGTACAAATCATATTACATCCCCCAGCGTACTTCGATAGATACATTCGCTGTGGCGCAATTTGATGTTTTTCCGAAAATATACACTTATGTTGAGTGCGATAAATCATTATTTAAAGATGATGCCTCGCTTCCAAATGATGTTTATGCCGCTTACGGCACCAGTTTAAGTAAACTATGGGACGGAAGTGCAGGGCCACAGGCGTATCCAAACATTTTTCATACTGATGAAGACCACGGTATACCCCATACATTTACTTTCGACATGGGAAAAGTGTATAACAACCTGGCGAGGCTGGAAGAAACCGGGCGCGACGGATACCATAACCCGGCAGATTTTGAGGTATGGGGCATTGCTGATATCACAAACGCCGCTACAACTTTGCAGGCAAATAATTCGGGATGGAAAGCAGAAATGATTTCAAAAGGGTGGACTTTGCTTAAAGAATGCGTGCGTAGCGATGACGGAAATAATCCGGTTAGGTTTGATTTAAACAGTAATCCGCCGGCTGTGCGCTATATACGGATAAGGGTTGTTAAAACTGTCGATTTTGCCGGTAACCCAAAGGGCAGTAACTGGGGCGAGCTAACTTTTTGGAATAAACAATAAAAACATACCTGGCAAAATGGCTCCGCTTTATTTTTAGCGGAGCATTTGGCCCGGTCTCTTTCACGTTTTGCTAATCATATCTGCTTCATGAAATACAATTTAAACTTGCAACGGCCGGTAAGGGCAGTTTTAGTTGTTGCTATGCTATTACTGAGTCTTAACGTTACAGCTCAGCAAAAAAAACAAACGGATTATAATCAGCTGCCGGTTAAGGCGCTGCTTTTAACAGTGCCCGACGCTAAGGATGTACCTATGTTTTGTGATTTTATCCGCGATGCGCTGCCTAAAGAAGGCGTTAATACGCTGGTATTACGAATAAGATATAAATATAAATTCAAAAGCCATCCGGAGCTTGCAGATCAGGGTGCATTGTCTGAGCCGGAGTTAAAAGCTATTGTAAAGGCTTGCCGGGATGTGGGAATACGCTTTATTCCTAAAATGAACCTGCTTGGCCATCAGTCCGAGGATGAAAAAATTCTTCCCTTACTTGCTGCATATCCCCAGTTTGATGAATCACCGCAGCTAAATCCGCCCCATCCCTGGAAACCCGTTTATACCATGTATGATTTTTATACCAAAAGTGTGTGCCCAAATCATCCTGACCTGTTAAAGGTAGTGTTTTCTTTAATGGACGAACTTATAGATGTGTGTGGGGCTGATGCTTTTCATGTGGGCCTTGATGAAGTATGGGTAATAGGCGATGACAGGTGCCCTCGGTGTGCCGGACTTGATAAAGCAGAGATTTTTGCCGCCTATGTAAACAAATTACACGATCACCTGAAAAGCAGGGGTTGCCAGATGTGGATGTGGAGCGACAGGTTAATAGACGGAAAAACCACCGGCTTACTTGCCTGGCAGGCAAGCATGAATAATACCTCCAGGGCCATTGATCTGATTGCTAAGGATATTATGATTTGCGATTGGAAATATGAAGACGCCCCGCCAACCCCGGCTTACTTTTCTGTTAAAGGATTTAACGTTTTACCATCTTCATGCAATAAGCCGGAGGTGGCCATAGCCCAGCTTAACCAGGTATTGGATATCCGCAAAAATGGTTCACGTGCCGAATATTCAAATGTACTATCGAACAGGATGCAGGGTATGTTCCATACCATGTGGGGCAACTCGAGAGATTTTATACAGGCCTATTATGGGAAAGATAAAGATATGGACGGAAGTGTAACAACATTCAAAACACTTTTTAAAGAAATAAGGACGCGGGATAACAATACCGGCTTAAATAATAATTAAACATTTATTATCATACCGCCTCTTATTTAACAAGACAATTAATCGGTTTAGTAAACTAACTAAAAACTAAAATTCATGCTCAGAAAACCACATGCGCGTAAAGTGCAATTAATGTTAATAAGTTTACTCTTAACGGCTTCTATTACCTACGGACAGAAGTCAATAAGCAATGAAACGCCAGATCATAAAACGAAAAGAATGGAATGGTGGACGGATGCCCGTTTTGGCATGTTTATTCACTGGGGCTTGTATGCTTTACCTTCAAGGCACGAATGGATGAAAAGCAATGAACATTTGACCAATGAACAATATCAAAAATACTTTGATGCTTTTAATCCCGATCAGTTTAATCCCAAAGCATGGGCAAAGCAAGCTAAAGCCGCCGGTATGAAATACGCCGTGCTAACAACCAAGCATCACGAGGGCTTTTGTTTGTTTGATAGCAAATATACCGACTATAAAGCCACCAATACTGCTGCAAAACGCGACCTGGTAAAGGAATATGTGGACGCTTTCAGGGCCGAAGGTTTAAAGGTTGGGTTTTACTATTCACTGCTCGACTGGCACAACCCCGATTATGAAATTGACAATTGGCACCCTCTTAAGCCAACAGGAGGCGATACAGCTTTCACCAGGCTAAATAAAAACCGAGACATGGCAAAATACAGGCAGTATTTACGCAACCAGGTTACCGAGCTGCTTACCAACTATGGTAAAATAGATATATTATGGTTTGATTTTTCCGACGGGACAAAGGAAATTCATGGCAAGAGCAAAGACGATTGGGGATCTGTTGAATTAATTAAGCTGGTAAGAAAGTTGCAACCCGGTATTTTAATTAACAACCGTTTAGGATTGGAAGAGTACAAAGACGGAGCAGATTTTGTAACGCCGGAGCAGGTAAGTGCAAGCGATTTAGTAAAGTACAAAAACCAGTTATGGGAAACTTGCCAAACCTTCTCTGGTTCATGGGGATATTTCAGGGACGAGAATACCTGGAAAACAAACCGGCAATTGCTTGATCTTTTAATTACATCGGTAAGCAATGGCGGTAACCTTATTTTAAATGTAGGGCCAACAGCCCGTGGCGAATTTGATTACCGGGCTACTAAAGCCCTGGATAGTTTAGCCCTGTGGATGCATGCAAACAATAAGGCAATTTATGGTTGCACATCGGCGCCCGAAGTGTTCAAAGCTCCGGTGGATACCAAACTCACCTACAATGCGGCTGCAAAAAAGCTATATGTACATCTATATAAATATCCGTCAGATGGTGTTTTATCCCTGCCCGGTTATAAGAACAAAGTGAAATACGCGCAGTTTTTGCATGATAACTCCGAACTGATATGCAAACAATCAGGCAGTATCCCCAACGATCTGGAACTAAAGATCCCGGCAAAGAAGCCTTTGATGGAAATACCGGTGATAGAACTGTTTCTTGAGTAAATGTTGGTGATCGGCACCGGACATACGCTTAGTGTCGTTCAATATGATTCGGGTATTAATTTTCAAGAATTTTTGTAAAACCATCAATTTCTATCAATTCTTCAATAAATTGGTGCGCATTCTGAACCGTCATCCACCCATTTCTAAAAAGCCTTTTTACTAATAGTAAAAGGCTTTTTTTATGTCTGCAGGGTGGATAAACTAATGTACTATTTACCCAGAATATGTTCAAAGTGTCTATCAATTTAGTTTACTAATTGAACAGCAGTAATTAGGCCTGTTGCCGATGCTGAAATGTTTATCGGTTTCGCGTTTCCCGGTGTTTTTATAAGAAAAGCTGCAATGCCGGCCTCGGGAGTTATTTTTTGCTCGCCAACAATTTCTCCGCCGCCTGTTAGCACCAAACTAACTTGTTGTTTTCCGCTTGGGATAACCGTTCCGTTTTTATCAACTATTGATGCATAAACAAATATTACATCACTTTTCCCCACAGCTGTTATTTTTCCACTATAATCAACAGTAAGTCTAATGGCATAAGGCGTTAACGGTGTCCGGCGTTCGGCTGATTTCACCAGCCTGCCGTTGATATACCCTTTAGCGGTAATAACGCCTGGTTGATATGCAACACTAAAAGTAAACGGCGCATGCTTAAGGTTATTATTCATTTTGCCGGTATCGGGCTTTTGTTTGCCCATTGATGTACCGTTTAAAAACAATTCAACCCGGTCGCAATTACTAAAAACTTTTATGCTTTTGGTTGCCGGATTGTTCCAGTAGCTGGCTATAAATACCGTTGGTTTACTTTCATTAACATCGCGTTGGCTTTGGTAAAAGTAATAAACAAATTTAGGCAGTCTGAAAATGTCCATAATGCCCGATGATTCAATATCCGGGGCATAACCGCGTTTGTAGTCAAACATGAGCCAGCCAGCATCGCCGGTAATGTTCCCGTTAAGGTTGTCGTTATGCGCTTCCTGGAAATTTGCAGCCTGTTGCAGCATCCGTTTTTCACCGTCGCCACGTAACTGGCGCGATGTTTTTTCCTCATCGGTAAGGTCTTTATATTGGGTTTGGTTAAAGCCTGCATTTTGGGCATAGTATTCCCAGTCGCCATATTCGGCAATGAAAATAGGTTTGCTATTAAATTTTTTCCAGTAATCAGGTGCTTTAGCGTGCTGGCGGGCGGGGATAAATACATCGTACACCGCATTCATCCAACCGCACGTGTAGGTATCAGCATAGGGCAACTCCTGGTGAACAATAGCCTGCGCCTTTTCCATGTAATCGCGTTTCATTTCTGTTTCATTCAGCGAAGCTTCCCATAAAATAATGGAGGGATGGTTCCTGTCCCGATGGATCATATCGGTTATGTTTTGCAGGCTGTTTTGTTGAAACGTTTCATCGCCAAAAAATTGCCATCCAGGGGTAGAGTCCATCACAAAAATGCCTAACTGATCACAAGCATCTAAAAACGACGGCGAGGGCGGATAATGCGAGCATCGTACAAAATCATACCCTGCCTGTTTTATTTTATAGGCATCGCGGTACTGGGCGTTATCTGAGAGGGCATAACCGATATAAGGATATTCCTGGTGGCGATTGGTTCCGCGCAAAACGTATTTACTGCCGTTAAGGTAAAAGCCATCGTTTTTAAAAGCAATTTGCCTGATACCGGTTGGGGTGGACACAGCATCTACTATCCTGCCGTTATTAATGACCTGAATTACTATTTTGTATAATTGAGGATGTAACGGCGACCATAATGCCGGGTTTGCAACCGATATTTCCTGCTGTATGGAGGCTGTATCTTTTGAATTGATATCGGCGGCGATAACATGAGCCGGGCCAACTAATTTTCCCGCGGGACTGTACAGGGTGGCTTTGAGTTGTATATGCTGTTTTATAGCCTGGTCGTTTTTTACCTGTACTTTAATTTTTAGTTGTGCCTGGGGTGCGGATATATTAATATAGTGCAGCAATACTCCGCCTCCGTTTACCTGGTTGGCGTTTACCGCATCGGTTATGTATACCTTGTTTTTTTTGATAAGCCAGGCGTTACGGTAAATGCCGCTGTAAAAATTAAAGTCGAGATCTTTAATAGGTTTCCCTGGCGGGATAACCGGGTTATCATGATTGTTTAATCTAACAAGCAGACAATTCTCTTTTCCGTATAGTGCTTTGCCCGTAATATCGATATATAAAGGCAGGTATCCTCCTTTATGTGTCAGCAGATATCTGCCGTTCAGGTAAACATCGGCCAGGTTCATGGCGGCATCAATGCGGATAGCGATGTGCTTGCCTGCATCATTTTTATTGAGCGCAAAAAACTTGCGGTAAAAACAAAAGCCCTGCCATTGCTGGTTTATTTTTATAACGGGTTCTATATTGGCGGTATGCGGCAAGCTGATTTGCTGCCAGGCCATACCATTATCATTATGGTTAAAAAGTTGGCGGCTGATGCTGGTATCGGCATCCTTTAAAAACTGCCAATCATTGTTGAATAGCGTAGTTGAACTTGCTTTATTACTTTGTGCCCAGGTTATAGCCGCACCAAAAACAATAATAGATAACAGGAAAAATTTCTTCATTTAAAAAAGAGGTTACTGACTGATGTGATAGTCTTTACTAATGTTGGTATAGGTTTTTATATGATCGTTTGTGTTGCCTTGCTTATCAACAAAAGTTTCGCCCCAGCTAAAAGGTTCCCATATAAAACTGCCTTTAACTTTATTGCCTGGTAACAACAAAGCTATGTCATTTACCTCGCGTTTGTGTTGCGAATATTCGGCTACTATAACATCCTGCTTGTAGCGGGTGTTCAGGTCGGTAAGATTTTTCTTCAGGCTATCGGGTGTACCGTGCCATTCGGGGTAGTAAGATTCGCCGATGATATCAAAGTTTACGCCGCGTTTAATCATATTATCCAAAAAATATCTCGATTCGGCATTTTGGCCGCCGCAGGCTATGTGCAGCATGATGCGGATATTGCCGCCAACCGAGCGTACACCACTAATGCCTGCTTTTAAAAAACCGGCCAGTGTATCCAGATTTTGTAGCCGACCATCGGGCCATAAAATACCATGGTTAATTTCGTTGCCAACCTGTACCATATCGGGCAGTGTGCCTTGCTTTTTAAGCTCCTTTAAAGTAAGGATAGTAAATGCTTTGATGGAATCCTGCAGTTGCCGGTTATCCAGATTCTTCCAGGCCGCGGGTTTGTATTGTTTTCCCGGGTCGGCCCAGGTATCGCTGTAGTGAAAATCGAGCAGGAAGCCCATACCGGCAGCTTTGATACGCAGCGCCATTTTTTTGGTATCCTCCAAACCGCAATAACCTTTGGGAGAATAACCGCTATCGGCTTTAGGGTTATTAAAAATACGTAACCTCACATAGTTAAAGCCATGATCTTTTAGTAACTGAAAAGGATCTTTATTTACGCCGTCATCATAAAACTTGTGACCCTCGCTTTCCAGCTGTGGTATAAAGGAAATATCGGCCCCAAGAATTTGCTTAAACTTAGCCGGCCCTGCATTTGGCGATGACTGCCGATAGGCCGATAAAGCACAAACCGTAATTAAACCAGCTGCATAATATTTTAACCTGCTTAAACTCACTTTATGCATATTACAATTATTAATATCATTTAAAGGTATCAATAAGCGGACGCATTGATAAACAAGCGCCCGCTTATTATATTTTAGTGCACAAAGGCATCCATGGCAACAGTTGGTTTACCACTGCTGTCAAAAGCACCTAAAGTATAACCCTGCCAGCTGCCATAAGCTTCCGGCTCCCAATAAAATACGCCTAAGCCACCCGATACCGATTTTGTTTTGGTGATCAGGTCTGTAAGGAACGATTTGCTGGTAGAAGGTGAATTTACATCCATCCCAGCTTCACAGATCATTACCTGTTTGCCATATCGGCTTACCATGTCCTGCATATTGGTAAGTACCTGGCTGTTTATTGAAGCCCAGTTGCTGGTTGATGGATATACCGAAAAACCGCAGATATCCCAGCTGGCTCCGTTGGATTGCAAGCCATCAAAAATCCAGCGGGTGGTGGTATTGTTAAAGCCGTTGGCTACATGCACAATTACCTTTGCCGATGGAAAAATTGCCTTGGTAGCATTATAACCGCAATTAACCAGCCAGGCAAAGTTTTTAAAGTTGGTAGCCGATACCGATGCGCGGCCGTCCTGCCAAAGCATGCCATCGCTGGTTTCGTTGCCCACCTGCACCCAGGTTGGGGTAATGCCATTTGATTTTAAAGTGTTTAAGGTGTTGTAAGTATAGTTATAAACCGTATTCATTAAGGTTGTAAAGTCCTGGCTCGCCCATGCTGCCGGCTTGGTTTGATGCGCAGGATCGGCCCATACATCACTGTAGTGAAAATCGATAAGAATACTCATGCCTGCGGCAGCGGCCCTTTTGGCTTTGGCTACCACATCGGCAGTATTGCACCAACCGTCAGAAGGGTTTACAAATACCCTTAAACGAATAGCGGTAATGCCTTTGCCTTTTAAAATAGTGAACAGATCCTGTTGTGTGCCGCTGTTGTTGTAAAACTTTTTGCCTGCGGCTTCCATCTGCGTTACCCAACTGGCATCCGAGCCATAGGCAAAGGTGGTGGTCGCCTCTGTTTTTAACTTCGACGCGGTAGTTTCGGACGTTGCAGCGCTTTGCTGTTTGGCGCTCTCTTTAGTACAGCTCATACTTAAACAAAGCATAATTGCTGATGATAGTGCGGTGATCTTCTTCATAATTTGATTGTTTTTATTTGGTATATTATTTGGTTAATTTCATTGCTTAAAGGCGTCCAACGCAACCGTTGGCCTGCCTGAGGAATCAAAAGCGCCCAGGCCATAACTTTGCCAGTTATAAGCCTCGGGTTCCCAATAAAAAACGCCTAATCCCTGGTTGCCGCTTACTGTACTTACCTTGGCCAGCAAATCGGTTAAAAAGGCCTTACAGGTAACCGCCTCACTTGCAGTCATCCCCACCTCAACCACCATTACCGGCGAGCCGTACCTGGCAAACATATCGTTCATGTTGGCCAAACATTGCTGATTGTAGGATTGCCAGTTAGTTGTTGAGGGGTAAAGCGACATACCTATGATATCCCATTTTGCGCCGTTGGCCTTTAACCCATCAAAGAGCCAGCGAAACAATGAATTATCGTACCCATTTGCCAGGTGGACAATTACCTGAGTGCTTGAGCTTACCGATTTTACAGCGCTGTAACCCGCGCTAACCAACGCCGCAAACCCAGCCATATTTTTAGATGCCCTGCCATCCTCCCATAGCATGCCATCGCTGGTCTCGTTACCAACCTGCACCCAATCGGGAGTAATGCCCTTTGCTTTAAGCGCATTCATAACAGATACCGTATAGGTGCCTACCGCATCTTTTAAGCCTGCAAAATCAAGACTTTGCCAGGCGGCCGGCTTAGTTTGTTTGCCAGGATCGGCCCAGGTATCGCTATAATGCAGATCGATCATGATCTTCATACCCAGTTTTTGGGCACGTACAGCTTTGGCAACCACATCGTCGGTGTTGCACCATCCGTCAGCGGTGTTAACCCATGCCCTCAATCTTATGGCATTCATACCTTTATCCTTCATCAGTTGCATGCATTCCTTTTGCAGGCCATCGTTGTTATAAAACTTAACGCCCGATGCTTCCATTTGGGTAAGCCAGCTTACATCGGCCCCTTTTATCAGGGCCGATGTTGTGGTTTTTGTAGTGTCGGTGGTATTGGTTGTTTTAGTACCGCTGCCGCCATCGTTTTTTTTACAGCTTGTAAATAACAGGAATGCTGCAAGCCAAAGTACGTTGTTGCCTTTCATAGCAATTTGTTTTAGTAGCCAGGGGTTTGCGTTAGCTTGCCTTTACTGGCAGTAATTTCATAAGTAGGAACAGGAAACAGGTAAGGCCCTGATGTTTTACCCACGGTTGATAAGGCATTTTGCCATTGACCATGCCTTACCAAATCCATTTTGCGGTAGCCCTCAAAGTAGGTTTCCCAGCCTTGTTCTTTCAGTATCCAGCTGTCAAATGATGCTTTGCTTACCGTTGCCGATGCCGGTACATTGCCTATGGCAGCACCACCGTGTGCTAAACGTACCTGGTTAACCAGGCCTATAGCTTCGGCAGTTGGGCCGCTGTTTTGGTTGATAGCTTCGGCAAGCATCAGTATTGCATCGCCCAGGCGGGCCTTAGGGATATCATTGCCCTGGTAAGCATTCAAGGATGCGCCGCCATTATCCGGATATTTTGCTACAACCGGTCCTGATAAACCGTTGGCCTGGTTACGTACAACGCCGCTTTTATTGGTATAACTTGCTATTAACAGGTTTCTCCGCTTATCAGCCGCATCAAATGAGTTGTAAAATGCCCAGGTGCATGATACGGGTGCATCGCCACCTGCAAATGAATCGTGTACACGATTGCCAGGATAATCTTTGGGGTAGGTATAAAAATCCCATGGGTTAAAGCTGCCGTGGTTCTCATTCCCGTCCTGGTCCGGTATGCAGGACACTGCCCACATGGTTTCATTATTTTTCTCTGTTGATTCATTGAACAGGCTGGCATAATCGGTAACCAATGAATAGCCCATGGTAATAATCTGCCGTCCAATTTTTTCGGCATTCACAAAATCTTTTTCGTTCATGTAAGTGCGCATTAACACTGTAAGCGCTATAGCCTGGTTAAAGCGGCCATAATCTGACGGTGTTTTTGGCAAATTGGTTGCCGCATAACTTAAGTCGCCAATTATTGATGCCAGGAAAGCTTCCCTTGTAGGCCGCGTCAAATCGGTTTCGGCTGTGGTATTGATCTTGCTTGCATCCAGGATCACCGGTACAGGGCCATACAATTGCAGCAGGTAATACATATTCCACCCGCGAGACATCCGGGCTTCGGCTATCAGTTCTTTTTTTGCATCGTCGCTAATGGTTGATTTACTGATATCATCAATAATCTGGGTAATGCGGGTTACAAACCTTATTTTTTCGAAATGGTTGTTACCCGTGCCCTGGTTAGCCAAAAATGTGAAGCTGGCCGTACTAAACTGCGTAAAGATGCCACCCCAGCCGGTCCAGATATTTAGCTGGTCTGTTGGGTAATCAAACATCATGATATCGCCATATTCGGGGCTAAACCAGTCGTTTTGGTACCCTGCCGGATCATTATACCCCCATTTGGATTGAAACGGCTTATAAACTTCGGTAACATAGTTCACAAAATCCTGTTCGGTTTTGGGGAAATTGGTGGTTGATAATGAGCCGTAAATTTGCGGCTCCAGTCCTTTTTTACAACTGCTTACGGTTACCGTGGCAGCTATTAAACATATGGTTATAATTTTTTTCATGTCGGTTACTGATTTGAAATTAGAATCCGGCTTTTAAGCCAAAAGAAAACGTCCTGAACATTGGGTACGGCGCATAGCCTCCTTTAACACTGGCATAGCTTACCTCTGGGTCAACTCCTTTGTATTTGGTAATGATGAATAGGTTTTGCGCATCGGCAAAAACGCGTACCGATTTGGTGAACTTATTAAGCCATGGCGAGTTGATGGTGTAACCCAGTGTAAGGTTACGGCAACGCACAAAATTGGTGCTTACCAGGTTAATGTCTGTTCCCTGCGGCAACCCGGTTGCGTTTTCAATGTAATTTACACCAGGCCTTGTGCCGTTTTGGTGTACAGATGTCCATACATCCTGGGCCTGAATAGTGCCGCTTTGGGTACTTGACGCTATACTTACAGGATCGCCCCATGCATTATTGTAATTGATGGATTTACCGCCAAACTGGCCGTAAAAGAAGATGCTGAGATCAAATTGTTTGTAGCGAAAATCGTTACCGAAACCAATGCTGATCTTAGGATCGGGATTAAGCTTGTAGATATCGCCGCCGGTTAATTTACCATCGCCGTCGGCATCAACATATATTGGCGAACCAGCCAGGTTTGCACCACCTGATGTTGGTTGAGAAGAAGGTACCGTTTGCCCTGCCTGTAGTAATCCTTTGGTTTTAAAATAGTAAATCTCATCAACCGGGTCATTAACGGCCTGGTAGGTTACACCCTGGTAACTAAGCAGGTTATCGTACACAAAGCGGCTTTTCCATTTATAGGTAAAGTGCGATACGTTGATGGCCGAATTCCAGCTAAAATCCTTTGCCTTAAAGTTTTGGGTAGATAATGAAATATCATAACCTTGCCTGTATTGGTGCCCGCCATTTACCGGCTGGGTTGATAGGTATGAAAGTGGAGCGGTTGGCCCTGTGGTTCTTAACAAGTTGGTAATATCATCTTTAAACACATCAACCGAACCGGTGACACGGTCGTTAAAGAAACCAAAATCAAGGCCGATGTTTTTATTTTCGGTTTTTTGCCAGGTTAACTCGGGATGATCAATGGCATAGCGTGCTATGGTTACATAATTGGCGCTGCCATTGTTAAAGAAAAGTGTATTGCCATCTGGCGCATAACCACCATAGCCTACCGAGCCAATGGTACTGCCCGTAGTGCCCACACTTGCGCGCAGTTTAAGCTGACTCACAAATTCCACATCTTTCATAAACGATTCGTTCTTGATTTTCCACCCCAGGGAGATAGCCGGGAACGATGCATACTTTGTATTAGGGAAAAACAGGCTGTAACCATCGTACCTGTATGATAAGGTAAGCAGGTATTTATCTAAGAAATTAAAAGAGCTACGTGCAAAATACGAACGTGTTTTGCTCGCTGTTTTAAGCGAGGTGATACCTATGTTGGCTGTTTCGGCAGATAAATTGGTATTGCTGATAACGTCGGCGCCGCCTGCTCCCTGGCTTCCAAAGGCGTTATAAGTAGCCTTATACTGGCCCGCTCCTGCAACTGCATCAATATTTAAAAAGCTGGTTACATCCTTTTTAAAAGTAACAGTAGCCTCTAAGGTCTGATTCTCGCGGTTATTATAGTTTAACGATGCCCTTGACAGGTTTTGCGAAAAGTAGAAAACCGAGCTGGGTACAAAAAAGCTACGGTTAGCTGCCTCATAATTATCACCAAACAAAATATGGCCGGCTAAAACTCCAGGGATAACCTTTAAATCGGCAGATAAATTGGCGTTTAGGGAGTGATAGCTGGTGTTATCCTGTACATCAAGCAACGATACCGGGTTGGCAATTACGCCATAGCGGGTATAGTTGCCACTGGCATCACGTACAGGCACGTTGGCAGGATAGCCCAGCGCCGCCTGGATAATACCAAAACCCTGCGTACCCGAGCCTCCTGTTTGCCCGCCCGACGACGAGTTAATATAGCTATTGGTATTGCCGGTAAAATTTGCATTTAGTGTAAGGAATTTAGCAGGCGTAAATGACATATTAGCCCGTCCGGTATATTTGGTAAGCCCCGCGCCCTTCAAAGTACCTTCTTCGTTATAATAACCGCCAGAGAAATAATAGGTGGCTTTTTCGCCGCCGCCGTTAATATTGATCTGGTGATTGTTAACGTTACCCGTCTTGAAGATCTGCCCCAGCCAGTCGGTTCCGTTACCGGCTGCAGCGATATCGGCATCAGTAAATTTAGGTGACGGAACACCAGACTGGGCATTAGGCCCGTAGGGTTGCTGCAATTTGGCGCCAAGGTACTGGTCAACAATAAGCTGGTTATACAAAGTCTCGTATTGATTGGCTTTTAGCGGCTGCAGATATGGGTAGTTTTTTTCAAAAGAGTAACTTCCGTTGTAGGTGATGTTTAACCTGCCCGATTTACCTTTTTTTGTGGTGATGAGGATAACGCCATTTGCCGCGTTAACACCATAAATGGCCGCGCTTGCATCTTTCAAAACTTCGATAGATTCTACATCATCAGGGCTTAAACCAGCCAACCCACCACGACTTACGCCATTGGTTTCGCCGGCAATGGTACCATTGCCTGGTTCAAGGGCATCATTGGGGAATATTACGCCATCTACCACATACAATGGGTTACCCCGGCCCCTGATGGAAAGGTTTATGTTACCGCCCGGCTGTGAACTTCCCTGCGAAACCTGCAAGCCCGAAGCCCGCCCAAACAACAGCTGGGGGATAGAGCTGTTGGCTGCCTGCGGGATCTTCTTAGGATCAACCTTGGTTACGGCTGTAGTAATGTTTTGACGGGTTGTTGTACCGTAGCCAATTACCACCACTTCGTTAAGTCCGTTTTGCTTGCTGTCTAAAACAACATTTACTACCGCGCCGGCAACTACAATTTCGCGCTGATCGTAACCCAAACCACGAAAAAGAAGCACCGCGCCATTGGCTGCTTTTATAGAAAACCTGCCCGAGGCATCTGTAGCGGTTCCCTGTTGGGTTCCTTTAATAATTACTGTAATGCCGGGTAAGGTACTGCCATCGTCTTTAGCGGTTACTGTACCGGTAACCGTTTGCTGGGCATAAACACCGGAGATAGATAAAGTTGCCAGCGTAAATGCCAGCAGACAAAACCGCCTCCAAAAATGGAAAGTAGAATTTTGCATATGTATAAGTTTAATTGGTTTTGAAAAAACTTTTGCCCAGTTAACAGGAAAAAGCCATTGGTTTATTTGTACAAATGACAGGTATAAAACAGAAAACGACTTGTCCAAATCATTATACTTTTGGTTCAAACTGTTATAATTTAAGGCAATTGAGGCTGTACGGCACCTTACAGCTGTATTGTTAACATTTATTATTAATATTGCTGTTACCAAACATAACCAGCCGACAAAAGCCAGCTTATAATTTTATCTGTACAGTAACGATGTTCAATGCATATGCTGCCCAACCTCAAAAAATGATTGTTTTAAGGCTGTTGGCCTTGATGCTGATTAATGCTTTTGTTTGTTTTTTTCCGGTAAATGCGCAGGCCCCCAAATTAAAGTTCAGTCATATCAACAGTTTCCAGGGTTTATCAAACAGTACCGTTGAAGCCATTTATCAGGATCATCGTGGCTTTATATGGTTTGGCACCCGCGATGGCTTAAACCGTTATGACGGCTATCAAATAACAGTTTCTAAAAACAACACAAGCGATGCCGGCAGTATAAGCGACGATTACATCCGTTGTATTTACGAGGACAGCAACCGTGAGCTATGGATAGGTACAAGCAATGGATTAAACCGGTTTAACCAGTTTAAAAATAAGTTTACCCGGTTTAAACACCTTACGGGCAACAAGCAGTCAATATCCGGCAATACGATAAATTGTATTTATAACGACCGGCGGGGTAATTTGTGGATTGGCACCGCCGATGGTTGCTTAAATCTGTACCAGTCCAAAACAAATTCATTCGCACATTTTTATAATCAAACCAGGAGTGCCGTAAATTATATTTATGAGGATAGTAAAAGCAATTTATGGATCGGCACAGCAAACGGGCTAAACAGTTTCGACAGAAATAAGCACGCCTTTAGTGCCGATATACATTTAACCGGTTACAGCGCAGTTAATTTGCCGGTTAATACCATACAGGAAGATCATCAGCATAACCTGTGGCTGGGGATTGAAAATGGTGGCTTAATGGTGCTTGATTTTAAAAACCACGCGGTTAAGCGCTATCAGCACCAGCAAAACCACGCGGGTAGCCTGGCCAACGACCAGGTTAAATGTTTGCTGGTTGATCGAAAAGGGAATATATGGGCAGGGGGCATTAACGGCGGGTTAAGTCTTTTTAATCCGCAAAACAGCTCCTTTGCCAATTATCAAAATGAATCTGAAAACCCCGGCAGCTTATCACAAAGAACGGTATCATCAATTTTCGAGGATGATCAAAGTAACTTATGGGTGGGCACACACCGCGCAGGGGTAAACTTGTATACGCCCAAAGCCAACAAATTTAAGCTGCTACAAAACGAGCCTGACAATAACAGTTTAAGTTATAATGACGTCAGAACTTTTTGCGAGGATGAGCAGCACCAGATTTGGATTGGTACCGATGGCGGCGGCATCAATATTTACAACCCGGTGAAAAATACCTTTAAGTATTACCGTAACAACCCCGGCAAAAGCCAAAGCCTTGCTGCCGATGCAATACTGCATATTTATAAAGCCGAAGAAAAAAAAGTATGGGTAAGTACCTGGGGAGGCGGCCTTAACTGCTTTGATAAAACAACCGGAAACTTCAGGCGCCTTGTCAATAACCCGGCAGATCAAACTACCATCAGTTCCAACTATGTTCAGCAGGCCTTAAAGGATAGTGAAGGCAACTTTTGGGTGGCTACTTATTATGGCGGCCTTAATTTGATGGATGAGCAAACCTACAAGTTCAGGCGGATTAAAGAAGCGCCCGATAAGCAAATCCGGGTATTGGGCAATAATATTGTGTCCCTCAACGAAGACAAGCATAAAAATCTATGGATTGGCACCGACGATGGCGGCCTAAACTGTTATAACCTGCTGACCAAACGGTTTAGCCATTATTTCAACAACCTGGAAAAGCTGCCCGATCTGCGGGTTATTTTTGTTGACCACTCGGGCAGGGTATGGCTTGGACAAAACGGCCTTTACCTGTTTAATGCAACAAAAAGCAAGTTTGACATTTATACCGATAAAGCAGGCCTGGCAACAGCCACGATCAAAAGTATTGAAGAGGATAACGCCGGTAACCTTTGGATATCCGGAACAAGCGGCTTGATAAAATTCACCCCCAACAACCTGCAATTCACCAGGTACAACATTGCCGATGGCTTGCAGGGACAGGAATTTGAAGCTAACTCATCATTAAAAGCAAAAAACGGCAATCTTTATTTTGGCGGGGTTAACGGGCTTAATGTTTTTAACCCGGCTTCCATTAAAGCAAACGGGTATATCCCGCCGGTTTATATTACCGGTTTCCAGGTGTTTGATAAAATGATCTTGCCAGGTACGCCCGGCTCGCCTTTGAGTAATGATATTGGCGTAACCAAAACAGTAAAGCTTAACTACCGGCAATCGAGCATAACCCTGTATTTTGCAGCACTCAACTACACAGCCACCGAAAATAACAAATACAGATACCGGCTACAGGATTTTGATCCCAGTTGGCATGTTACCAATGAGCGTAAGGCTACCTACACCAACCTTGCACCTGGCGACTATACTTTTATCATCACGGCCGCCAATAACGATGGCGTTTGGAATACCAAAAGCACATCTTTAACTATTTCAATTACCCCTCCTTTTTGGGCCACCTGGTGGTTCCGTACCTTGGCTGCATTGGGTTTGCTTATCAGCATTTATCAACTCCTCCGTTTTAAAAAGAACCTGGACCTTCGCCGGTTAGAAGAGTCGCGGAAAGAAGAAATGCACCAGCAGCAATTGCAATTTTTCACCAATATCTCGCACGAGTTTCGCACGCCATTGTCGCTGATATTAGGTCCGTTGGAGACGCTGCTACAAAAAGGGCAATCGGCATCGAGCCAGTACTACGAGGTTATGTACCGCAACGCCAACCGGCTATTACTGCTGATTAACGAGTTGATGGATTTCAGGAAGGTTGAAACCGGCATACTTAAACTAAACGTTATCCAGGGAAACCTCCCGGCCTTTATTGCAGAATTAGCAACAGAATTTAAAGATGCGGCTAATCAAAAAAATATAAAATTAGATGTTATTTCGGGAGCAGAGATGCCTGCCGCCTGGTTCGACAGGCAGGTACTGGAGAAGATTGTGCTCAACCTCATCAATAACTCGCTAAAATACACGCCCGACAAAGGCTGTATTACAATAGAAGTGCTGGATGACCTGCGTAACTTTAAACCATACTATGAAAACGAGCTGATCCTTAAAAATACCTTCCGGGCAGCTAAGTACGCCTATATCCGAATAACAGACAATGGCATCGGCATCTCTAAAGAATCTATTCAGCACCTTTTTGAACGTTACTACCGCATCACGGAATCGCATCTGGGCTCAGGCATTGGGCTGGCCTTTGTGAAAAGTTTAAGCGTGCTGCATAAAGGCGATATTTATGTATACAGCCAGCGGCACCAGGGAACAGACATTATTATTGGCCTGCCCGTTTCAGAAACGGATTATGAGCCCAATGAAAAATGGACAAAAACCACGCAGGAAGGTGGAACCAGGCTGGAAAGCATCATTGCAGATTACCCCAGCCCCAACGCGAAAATATATCCCGAAAAACAAGGGTTAACAACCAGCAAACATCAACACCGGATCCTGGTAGTTGAAGATAATGAAGAGATCAGGGCATTTATCAAAAGTTCACTGAGCGACCTGTATATCATTACGGAAGCAGCGGATGGTAATGCAGGGTTAGCAAAAGCGAGGGACGAATTTCCTGACCTGATTATCAGCGATGTGATGATGCCGGTCCTTAATGGAGTTGAATTTTGCCGTACCATTAAAGAGGATGTTAACACCAGCCATATTCCATTTATTATGCTTACGGCAAAAACCAACCTACAGGCCGAAATTGAGGGTATAGATTCGGGGGCTGATTTATATTTGCCTAAGCCTATTAGTATAAACTTACTTACCCTATCTATCCGCAATATTTTTGAGCAGCGGCAAAAACTAAAAGACCGTTATTTAAAGGATCATCATATAGAAGTGCGCGAATTAGTGCACTCCACAAAAGATAAAGAGTTTTTAGATACGCTTTTAGCCTTCATCGATAAAGAGCTAAGCAATCCGGATCTTGACGTAGAGCAGCTTTGCGGAGCAATAGGCATGAGCCGCACCAAACTCTATCATAAAATAAAAGAGATCTCGGGCCAGGCGCCTAACGAGTTTATCAGGAGCATCCGACTTAAAAAAGCTATTGAAATTTTAACCCACGAAGATGTACTGCTTACCGAGGTAATTTACCGGGTAGGTATCCAAACCCAGTCGTACTTCACTAAGGCGTTTAAAAAGGAATACGGGAAAACACCAACCCAGTATATTAGGGATTTGACGAGCTAAAAGTTAAATTAAATTCCAAGCTCTGACAATTGCTATTGATTATTCCAAAGGGACTGGATGTGCTATTGTATTGAGCCATTATTGCTTACGTAAAATTATATTTGAAAGACGAAGAAATTTGGGGTACTGGTCTCAGGGAGAATATACACCTCAATACCTAACCAATTCATTAAATCGGCCTTTATTTTAAATGGAAAGACAGGATGAAAGGGGTAAAGTATTAATAATCCGGTTATGCAAGACTTCGTTAACCCGCTGGAAATTTCCTTTAATTAGCATTGAGTTTTCCACATTCTCAAAACGGTAAAAATATCCTAAAAATAGGTTAAAAAATCTGTTACTCTTTTGTTACTCAAAATTCGCAACTTGTTGATAACCATGGCTTAGGTTCTTTCAGTATCGGATAAATAATCGACATAACTAATTGATAGTCAATTATTTATAAATTTAAAACAGAAAGTAAAAATCATCATTTTATTTTCCTAAATAGCATGATGTCAGGCCTTTATAAATAAAACCTATCGGTATATTTATGCTTTTTGTTACTACTATTAGAAAGTAATTTCGTTGCTTTTTTGGTTCCCAAATTATCTTTTGTTCCTCATTTTTAGGTTACTTATAAATCGTTGTAACTATCGGTAACTAAATAGCACTAAACGATACTAAATGCCACAAAACACTACAATTTAGGGAGAAACAACAACCGACATCGTTGCGGCGATTTTCTTGGTGTGAGTGTTAATGTGGATAATTAGATTGTGGAAATTTAAAATATATGAGTTCAAATTTCACGATCCAAAGAAAATGTGTGCATTGTAAACAAACATTTAATGCCAAGACCACGGTAAAGGAGGTTTTTTATGGCAATGAATCTTATTTCATTGCCGGCTGTTGACTGCTTCTTCAAAATCTTCCTTGATGAATGCCCATTCCTTCCCTTTGAGGCAAATGGGATCAAAATCTTCATCAGCTTGCCGGAAATCAGTAAAGTTTTTGATGATAAGTTCTTCATCATGGATCCATTCGTAACCCGTGGCGTGTAAAGCTATCATTTGGTCAATCGAATACTGCCCGAGCAATTCATGAAGGTCCCAAAAATCCTTCTTTCTTCCGCCTCGTCGTACTACATCAACCTTCATTGCGATGATTTCTTCAACAGACGCTAAACGGATGCCGTCGCTTTCGATTAACTCCCCGAAAAACGGCTCGCCGGCATAGTAAATGTCCACTTTGACGATATTTTCTTTATTCTCGCCGATGAGATACGACTTGCCGAAGACTGGATCACTTCCAAAGTCGCCGCTTACATAAGGAAAGCTGTTTTTCAAATATTCCTCTACTTTATCGTAATTTATCTTACCATAGTTACCGGCATCAGTAAATAAATCAATATCTACTGACATTCGGTGGCCTAAATATAAGCTCAGGGCCGTGCCGCCAACCAGCCGATGATCTTTTAATACATCAGTTTGCATTAAGGTAGCCAGGGTTTGTTTAAGTTGTGCGGATATCGTATTCCAATGGAGCATTAGCTGGATTTTTGTCTTAAAAATGAAGGATCTGGACGAGTGGGCTTCATATCCTTAATAACAGCATGTATGTTATCAATACCGTAAAATCGCTGTATCTCCTTTTTCTCATCTTCATTACCACGTTCCCACACACGTCGGATAACGGCGTTTTTCTGCCCTTGCCAATCAATTTTGTCAAAATCAGTATCCCAAAACAATATCCTGCGGAGCCTGGATATATCAGGATGATTACTATTCCCGATCTTATTTTTAACCAACGTATTATCGTACATAGCTTGCAAGATACCCATCGTGCTTTCTTCCAAACCAAGTGCGTTATCTATTTTAAAGGCTACTTCGGGCGTCATTTTCCTTTTACCTTTTATAATGGCATTTAATGTTTGAGCAGGCAGACTAATACCCCTGGCAAAAGCTGTTTGCTTTAGCTTTTTCTTTTTTAGCTCCCTGTCCAGAATTGCGCCAGGATTAATTCCACGATATTTTTCGATCCATTTCTCCATGCTCAAAAATAAACAGATTTGTTTATAATTCCAATTTTTATATAATACACGCTCAATAGTCAGGGGGACAAACCTGTAGAGCTTCATATTGCTCTATCTTAATTGTGAATATAAGTACTCGTAATTGAGTGTGCTGGATAAGCCGAAGAGGCGAGGGGACGTCTGGAGGTTTTTTTTATTGCTTTGAAATTATTGAAAATTTCCTTTAATTAGCATTGAGTTACTTGGGTAAAGCTGTACGCTTTGCCGTGCCTTTTATAGGCTTCCAGAACGTCGTTGAAACTATTCAGCTCTGTTGCCAATGCAAGGTAATTGCCATTGCCGGCTTTTTCGGGCTGCAAAAATGCGCCTGCCACTACTTTTCCCAAATCATTGATGTCCGACCAATGGATCACTTTTTTTGTCGGATCGACCGGCAGCGTCCAGCCGGTTGTGCCGTCTTGTTTTGGCTGTGGTGCAAGCCGTCCGACAAGATTTTGATAATAGAATGGAGCTTCAACAAATGTTGAGTATTTAAACCCTGCATTTTTCACCAGGTCATCTACCTTTGCTTTGTTTGCAAAATGAGGAACGTCGAATTCACCATTACTTATTGATTCAACATCAGGAAGTGTTGACCAAATAAAATGCTGCACGCCTGTTGCCTTTGCTGCTTCAACGGCATTTTTCCCCTGGGCAATTTCGTCTGCACCTTCCCAAAAGTTGGTTACCACAAATACGCCATAAACATCCTTAAACGCTTCTTTTAATGACTGCAAATCGTTTAAATCTGCATAAACTGCTTCATGTGCTTTGCCTGAATATTTTTCCGGATTACGGGTTATTGCTCTTACATTGAAGGAACTTTCATGCACAAGGGCATTTACCACACCCTTACCTTGTGAGCCTGTTGCTCCAATTACTGCTATTGTTTTTTTCATTATTATTTGTCTTTAAATAATGAAGCAAAATTAGGAGATGAGCTTGGCTGGCCGCTATACAAAACAAGGAAGATGTGATACATCTTAAGGAAAAACTTTTTTGAAGTTTTCAGTAAGGATACACCAGTATATCGACAAATTAATAAGTGTAACTAAGAGAAGACAGGGTGCCAAGGATTATCTTGTTAGCTTTTATTAAACATTGAATTCTAAATTATCAATAATATTCTTACAATTTAAAAGCTAAGCCTTTCCATAAAAATGGCGGAGAAGTTTTAGGCGCTTCTGAGCGAATGCTGATCTTATAGGCTCAAATTCCTGAACCACTTTTCCGGATCGTTTGATGGTAATGCGAAATGGTTGTGTATAAACCCGGGTAAGATGATATACGGTCAGGAGTTCCGCCAGGTCTTCATGCCAACTCGCTGTACCATATAATGACACAAAGGGTGTTTTGACAAGTTCAGCATAAACCTGAGAAGCTTCTGTGTAAAGATAGCGGCGTCCGCCCGGCCGAAACCGGCTTTTAAAAACTAAGGAATCTTTGACAGGCCATTGAAGTGTTTTAATGTCGCTCCATATTCCTTTTGAAAACTCCCTGGTAAAATCATTCATACGTGGTTTACCGGCTACCGAGTCCGCTGAAATCAGATGCATTGAACCGTCTACTACGTGTGTTCCTTCGTGAAGCAAAACATAGGTCAATGCTTTTAACAGGCCTGCCTGGATCGAAACTGAAATTGTGGAGTCGCCTCCTGAAAAACAGGTGGCCTCTTTTTCATTTACCCATTCAGTTATGTTTTGATGCAGTATACCAGCCCGGAAAGTGATATGGTAAAGATTGACACTTTCATCTTTGGTTATCGTTGAGGTCAGCGCCGTATTGGGCATATTATCTAAAAAGCTGATACTTTTTAAATGTTGTTTCAAAACCCGCTGATGCAATGGTGGAAGCGCCGAAATTGCAGAAGCAACAATGGCTACTTCTTCTTTCGTCAGTTGGTGTTCGGTGGGAGACATGCCTGCGTCCCGGAACATTTTAATAACCTTATCTGGTGTCTTGGAAATACGTTTTAACAAAGGGCGGGAAGGATCGAGATCATATTTTTTCTGCACTTCGAGTAAAGTCATTGAAGTGCCTTCTTTTATATTACGCTGAGCAAAACTGTTCAGGGAAACAAAAAAACACAAGATATTCAGGAAGCAGAAATTAAGTACACGACGTTTTTTCATGACGATAAAGATCAAAATAATTTTAAAACGTTTGATAACAAAGGCCTCCTGCACAAATGGTTTATTTCACGACTGGTGCAGGAGGCTTTATTATTGTTTAGTTAATAGCGATGCCTTTAATATCCCTAACTACCGGTACCATATTCAAAGCTTCCCGGATCAATTTGATCTTACCGTTTTCGGCTACCACACGGCCCATATAGTGCTGAGCGTAATCTTTGCCATTTGACGCGATAACAGCAGTTGCCTCGTATTCTCCAAAAGCCTGATCAGGTGTATCAATATGGATTTGAATGTTCTTGAATTTGAATCCAGGGAAAGTCTTTGGCAGGTTGCCTAAGAAGTTATATAGTACTTCACGGCCTTCCCAACGGGCCGGTATGCCAAGGCTGGCAAGGTATGGCAGTTCAAATACCGCATCGTCAGCAAATAATTCGATCTGAAAATCAGGGTTGCCTACGTTTTCCAGATAGTCCAATAATAATTCTTTTGCAGTTTTCATGTCTTTATTCTTTTAAATGTTATAGGTTGTTTTAACAATACAAAGATGGCTTGTTCACAGGCCGCCTCCATTGACCTATCGTAAGAAATAAGATTGATTTATATCAATTCCCGGCGGTATTCCAATAACAGAACTGCAGCGGTTTGTCAAATAATGGAGGTCAGGTCATCATGTTACATAGTAAGAAATGAGATTGATATAAATCAATTGTTTACAAGTGACTTATGCAGGCCGATACTATTCCTGCATCACAACTCTTTATATAATGAGATTTCTTCATTATCTTTAATCGTTTACTCACCGAAAAAAACAGATAGTGATCGAGGTATTTAAAACTTATTTACAAGGAAAAGGCAACTATACTGCCGAGGAACTGGAAACAGTTGCGGCAGCTGTAGTTATAAAAAAGGTTAGAAAACGACAGTATCTCACCCAGGAAGGAGATGTTGTCAAAAACCACTCATTTGTCACCAAGGGATGCTTACGCACCTATACCGTTGATGAAAAAGGGGTTGAACACATTTTAAATTTTGCTATAGAGAATTGGTGGATCGGCGACCGCGAAAGCATTCAAACGGGTCAGCCCTCGATCTATAATATCGATGCGATCGAAGATTCGGAAGTAGCCCTGATCAGCAAAGAAAAATTCGACCGGCTATGTATCGAGGTGCCCGCTTTCAACAATATGATCAACGCCATATTACAAAAAAGCTTCCTCGTTGCTCAAAACAGGATCCATACTTTTATCAGTCTGACCGCTGAAGATAAATATTTAAATTTTCTGGAAAAATTCCCCCATCTGACTATGCGCGTTCCGCAGAGCATGATCGCCTCTTATTTAGGCATTACCGCAGAGACGTTAAGCCGGGTCAGAAAACAGATCGTTAAACGCTGATTTAACTTCCGAAATATTGATAGCACTTGACTTTTATCAAGTGCTATTTTATTTTATATCAATTTTTTACTGGTTTCAATCTTTCAATTTTGTTTGCCGGAAAAGGCCCATTGCAATCTTATCGCTGCGGCTGGCCAATCTCGGTTTAAAAGAAATTGAATATGAAAAAGACAAAAACGATAACCCGGATCTCGGTTAAAACTGGTACCGCTGATGGTGACCTGTTTAAAATATTGTTGTCTGAAGGGCTTAAACTAAAGAAAATTCCGGTTCAACTGGGATTAACAGTTTACAGCATGGAGGACGGAACAATAATGGAATTTTACGGACCCGGAGCCTGCTATCCGGAATATCTGTTTAAAAACACAAACGTGGTTGTAGGCTTTAAAGTTGACCACCTGGACGAAATGGTATCATTGATGCATAATGCGGGAGCTGAACTTTTGGGTAACATCGAAACGGTATGTAATGCATTTATTTATTGTCATTTGCTGTTGAGCAATGAAACTGTAATTGGTTTGTACCAGGATCTGAACCCAGCAAACGAAAGTTGAATTACCTGATCACTGAGCAATAGCGCCAATTGATATTTATCAATCTAATTTCTTGCCTTACATCATTCGGGAGCTTTCCCTCCACCAGTAGGTTTGCTGCATGAAAACACCATCACTAAATCATAAAAATGCCGAAGATCTCAAGGAAATCTTTGAGCATTATACAACCTTTAATAACCAGGGATCGACCATCGTGCCGTTTAGTTCTTCCGCTTCCCGATCAGGTGGTTTTGCCTACCGGGTATTTTTTGCAGCCATACTTATCGGCTTATTTGTCAATATAGGTTACGCATTTGCCCAGGACCCGGTCTTACCACCAACCAATCTTGGGTTGTCCAATATGTATGACGGCTTTGCCGGTAAACCGGGCTGGGTTTATCAGGGCTACCTACAGGCTTTTGACACCAAACATTTTGCAGATGGATCAGGTCGCAGGACTTCATCAGTTCTAAAGATCAATTCGGTGGTTTCTCTAAATCAACTGATTTATCTGACACCTGTGAAATTACTGGGCGGAAACCTGGGATTCACCGTAATTATACCTGTAGTACAGATCAACTCATCCAACCTGAACGGGTCGGCACCAACTGTAAATCCGGGTGTCCTTGGGGATATCGTACAGGGAACAGCAATTCAATGGTCGGATAAAAAGTTGTTTGGAAAACCCTTTTCCCATCGTGTCGAGTTTGATGTAACGCTTCCGACCGGATCATATGACAGCAGGTATAATATAAATGCATCTTCACATCTTTACGCCTTTGGTGCTTATCATGCGTTTACATTATTCCTGAGCGATAAGCTTAGCCTGAGCTCACGAAACCAGATCAATTATAATACGCATATTATCGGTCAGCAAAATAAACCGGGGATCTACTATAATGGAAACTATTCTGTTGACTATAATGTAGCTAAAGGCTTCAAAGTTGAAGCGGCTGCATACTTTTTAAACCAGCTAAACCAGGATAGTTATGCCGGGAACCATCATTACTATGCAGATCAATTTGGTATCGGAAGTACTAAAGAACGCGTTCTGGGCGTTGGCCCCGGATTGGCTTACTTTGCCCCGAACGGTGTACTGATCGAAGCGAAAATGTTCTTTGAAACCGGTGCCAGAAACCGTTTTGAAGGAAACAGGCCAACATTGCGTATTGCTATCCCACTATCAAAATAACAGTTCTCTTTCAAGGATCAAAAACAGCTTCCTGTTCGGAGGCTTTTTGCCGTTCAGGCAATCAGGAAACATTGGAGGGATTGATCCCAAAATGTTTCTTGAACACAAATGAAAAATGGGACAGGTCTTCAAACCCCACTTCCGCATAGACATCGGTGGTTTTAAACTTTTCCTCTTTCAGCAAATAATAAGCTTCATCTAACCTTTTCTGCTGCAACCATTTTGCCGGTGTCATTGAAAACTCCCCTAAAAAATCACGTTTGAAGGTCGAAATGCTCCGGCCGGTAAGGTAGGCAAACCGCGCCAGGCTTAAATTAAAGCGGAAATTCCGCTCCATAAAAGCCTTGAGGTTGATCTTGCCCGGAGTTTGAAAGTTGAAAAGTATATCTTTTAATTCAGGCTGCACTTTAAGCAGAACGATCAAAGCTTCCTTCAATTTTATTTTCATCAGGTCGCTGTTTCCGTCACTGAAGTAAGGAAGTGACTGCTGCAGTGAATCTACAAAATTCTGAAAAAGCGGATGCTTTTTGAGTTGGAACGAGGGTGGAACATAAGATGTTGCTTCAGCGACCAGACGGTGCTCATCGGCAAACTCCCGCAGCGTATCTTCGTCAAATTGCAGTGAAAGTGATTTAAAAGGATCACTTTCACCAGGTTGTTTCACAAATTTGGCCAACCTGTTCCGAACATTGAAGCGAAAGTCACCCGGTTGAAAGATCACTTTCTCGCGTCCGTCCTGAACAGTCAGGCTTCCGGTGATCTGATAAGCAAAAGCATGGCGGTTAACAATATCCTCGCCATTAACAGATTTCTTGTAGTAGCAGGAAATCAGTATTTGAGGGTGTTCATGCGCTGGTATCATATGATCAAATTTCGCAAATCAAATGTTAAAAGCCTATAATAAAGGGAACTTATACGATCTTAAATTTGACCAAGCTTTCTGCCGTCTCTTTAATGGTCGTTTCTTTGGGCCGCGGGTTCCAGTTCAATACTGATTTTGCTTTTGCATTTGATAATGTTTTCACCACACCCAACTGCGGAACAATGGGTTTTAATTCCGGCTTAAACCAGGAACTCACCTTTACCAGCCAATTCGGCAGAACTTTAGACGGCACTTTGTCAACTGGTAAATTACTGTCAGCCTTTAAAACTTTGGCAATTCCCGGAAATGAAATAATTCCGTCTGACGTGGCCAGGAACCGCTGGCCGTTTGCCGCCGGATCCTTCATTGCTTTGATATGGATATCGGCTACATCGCGGACATCCACGATGCCGAACGATAGTTGTGGTGTTCCGGGCATCTTTCCTGAAAGTAACTGTACGATCATGCCGATTGAACTGCTAAAAGTTTTTCCTAAAACCGGTCCGAATATTCCAACAGGATTAATGACAACCAATTCCATAGCACCAGCGTTGTTTTCCATAAAATCCCAGGCAGCACGTTCTGCGATCGTCTTGGATTTGATGTAGGCCGGTAATTTTACATTGGGGTCTGTCCAGTCGGCCTCTGTAAAAACATGGTTCTTAGGATAAATGGTATAGCCTATAGCTGCAAACGACGAGGTTAAAACCACACGTTTGACCTTTGCGGCTTGCGCTGCGCGCAAAACCCTTAAAGCGCCGTCCCTTGCCGGTATAATGATCTCATTCTCGTCTTTAGGCTCTCCTGCCGGAAAAGGGGAAGCCACATGAAGAACGTAATCACATCCTTCGACAGCCTGATCCCAATTTTCATCGCTCGTGAGGTTAGCTGCTATAAAGGTCAGATTTTGCATATTCTCAGTCTTACCGGCTAATAGCGTTGCTTTTAAATCGTTTACTTTATCTAATGACCGGACTGTAGTTCTGACCGTATATCCTTCCTTTAATAACTGTATAATGCAGTAACTGCCCACGAAGCCGGATCCTCCGGTAACCAATACTGTTTCTTTTTTTGATTGTTCCATTGCTTTTGTAATTAATTCAGCAAATCTCCGGCTAATTTATCTATTGGATTTTGTTGTGGTGTTCATTTGTTATTTGTTGTAGCGTTCATACTTAAGCGTAATGATTCGGCGAATCGATGAATTTTACCAGTCTACTCATCTTTTTTATGCCTTACCCGGTGCTTCTAATTGACATATATCAATGCTCCTTTTTATCATACATCAATGTGGGGCAAACCGTTTGTTCGCAATTTTGAGTAATCAAAAACAAATAAAAATAAGATCATGGAAAAGATAATTTTCATTACAGGAACAAGTACAGGTTTTGGCAAATTAACCACCATTACTTTATCAAAAGCAGGTTATACCGTAATTGCGGGCATGCGTGATATCGCCGGCAAAAATGCAGATGCTGCAAAAGAACTATCCGCATTACCTAAGGTAGATGTGGTTGAGATAGATGTAACCAATGACGATTCGGTTAAAAATGCCTTTGCCGGCGTGCTGGCTAAATACGGACGTGTAGATGTGCTGATAAACAACGCAGCAGTAACAGGATTCGGTCTTTTGGAAGCTTACAGCATCGATCAAATTAAACAAATGTTCGAGGTTAATTTCTATGGTGTCATCAGGACTTACCAGGAAGTGCTGCCCGCCATGCGCCGGGCTCAGAAAGGCCTCATAATCAACATTACTTCCGGCGCAAGCGGCCATACGCTGCCATTCATGGTTCCTTACCTGGCCTCTAAATTTGGTGTTGAAACCATATCGGAAGGCTTGCAGGATGAATTGGCTGAATATAACATAGAGAACGTAACTATTCAGCCGGGCGTTTATCCTACCGAAATGACCAACGGATCAAAGGCCGGCGTGCACTCGGATAAACAGGAGATTACCGCTGAGTACGGCGAGGCGGCGTCAGAGAAATTCAATGCCATCGGTACCGCGCTTTTCGGTAAAATGGCACAGTACAACATGAATCCGCAAACTATTGCAGACGGTATCCTGAAACTGGTGAACATGCAGGACGGAACACGTCCTTTACGCTTCCCGCTGGACGCTATTGCCGAGGGAACTGACCAGGAGTTCATCGACGCAAGAGCCGCCACTAAGGCTAAATGGCTGGCAAAATACACAGCCTGATCAACCCGGCGGTCCGGAGGCAATCCGCTTCCGGACCACTTATTCATCTACCTATAAAAATCGATTATTATGAAAAAGCTCCTTTTATTAACCACCATACTAAATTCTTCAGCGGTTGTTTCGTCAGTCCAAAATGTAGTCAGCAAGGCTGATTTTGCCCGGCCTGAATTAGTTAAACCTTTTCAAATTAAAGTTTCCCAGGCCAGGCTGAATTCCGTTATGGAGCGGGTTAAAAATGCACGGATACCTAAACAAATGCCTGCCTCAGAAGGTGCGGAATCCAACTGGGAAACCGGTGTGGATATGAAATGGCTTGCCGGGCTCCAGGACTACTGGATCAAGAAGTATGATTGGCGCAAGCAGGAAAAACTGCTGAACAGTTACCCGCTATACAAAGCGCATGTCGAAGACATGGATATTCAGTTCTATTATATCAAAGGTGAAGGCAAGAACCCTTTGCCTCTGGTCATCACACACGGCTGGCCGGGTTCCACTTTTGAATTCTTTGATGTGATCGGCCCGCTTACCCATCCTTCCAAATATGGCGGCAAAGCGGAAGACGCTTTCACGCTGATCATCCCTGCCTTGCCTGGCTTTGGATTTTCTTCCATGCCGAGTAAACCGGTTAACGGTATTACAACCGCCCGTTTATGGAATAAGCTGGTAACCGAAGTGATCGGATATCAAAATTATTACGCCCAGGGCGGTGACTGGGGAGCAGGCGCTACTATTTTGTTGGGCTACAACTATCCGGAAAATGTAAAAGGTATCCATCTTAATTTTTTCCCGGGTGTACCTGTTCCGGAAAAGGAACAAACAGCAGAGGAAAAGGCTTACTTCAAAACAGGTGACGATTTCAGAACGGCCAGCATGGACTATTGGCGAATGCAGGCCCGTAAACCGATGATGCCGGCAGTAGCGCTAAACGACAGTCCGCTGGGTAGGGCGTCTGACGTGCCTGTTCCCGTCGGATAAACATCTGTAGTTACGGACAGAAGGAAGATCGTTGTTTTCGGCGCGACCTGCCATCAGGGCGGCGCGGTCGTCTGGCATTTGCTTGCAGGCAGCAATATAGTTCTTCCTTCTGCGGACTTAAAGACTAAATAATGGCCGCAAGCCGCATTTTGGAAAGATGCAGAGGTAATCTTCTTTTAGTAGAAGAAGCCTGAAAAGGCAAGTTTTCCACACCCCGTCGTCGAAATTTATCCTTAAAACAGTCAATTTTTTCTGTTACTGGTTTGTAACTCAAAACTTATAACTATCTGATAGTCAATAGTTAATCACTTTCTGTATCGGGCAAGTAACTGATATAACTGATTGATAATCAATTAGGTGTAAACTAAAAACAGGAAGTAAAATTTACTATTTTATTTTCATAAGTATGATGTTATCAGGTTTTTATAAATAAAACCAATCGGTATATTTATGCTTTTTGTTACTATTAGAAAGTAATTTTGTTGCTTTTTTGGTTCTCAAATTATCTTTTGTTCCTCATTTTAAGGGTACTTATAAATCGTTGTAACTATCGGTAACTAAATGGCACTAAACGATACTAAATGCCACAGGACACTACAATTTAGGGAGAAACAACACGGGATATCGTTTGCGATGATTTTCTTGGGCGAGTGTTGATGTGGGTAATTAGATTGTGGAAATTTAAAATACATGAGTTTAAATTCACCACCCAAAGAAAATGTGTGCATTGTAAACAAACGTTCAATGCCAAAACCACTGTCACTCGATTTTGCGGCAAGCTGTGTAATAAACGGTTTAACGTTGCAAAACAGCGAAATGAAAAGATTGAAGCGGAAAGTTTAAAGCCTGTTATTTTGTCCGCTGGCCCGAACCATAGCATCGGCAACTCGTTCGCTTCAGAGGTAGGTTATTTATATTCTGGTGATCAGATAAGGAATTGCCACTTTACCTCGTTAATTGCGAATTTATCTTACTTTTATGCTATCTTAGTGTACCGGCTTGCTAAAGGGCCAGGTTCATGATCTCGAAGATCTCAACTGAATTTTGATGCGTGTAAAATTTTATATTGTTGTTTCAGTGTTGTTTTTTGCTTACACGAACAATTTTGCGCAAAGCAATCAATACCGTTTTTCTCACCTTGATATAAGTAACGGGCTGTCGCACAACCAGGTCACCAGCATTTTTAAGGATTCTGAGGGGTTTATGTGGTTTGGTACTTCTTCCGGTCTCAACAGGTATGACGGTTATAACTTTAAAGTATTCAGGCACGACGCAAATAATAAAAATTCTGTTAATTTCGATTATATAAGAACCATTTTTGAAGGCCCTGATAAAAAATTATGGATATCAACACCCCCCGGCTTCTGTTTCTATGATCCGGAAACAGAACGGTTTAGTAATGATATGTCATTATTGTCACGTCCTTTGAAGCTACCCGTTAATGATCCTCAAAAAATTGAACGCAGCAGCGCTGCAGACTTTTGGTTTTTATATGCCGATTCGGGCATTTACCGATATAACGCCATAAGCAAAAAGACGACGCGTTATTTTCACAGTGTTAACGGGGGCCCCTCGTTATACCCAGGTTCCATTGCAGATATAACGTCTGACGTTAAAGGCAATATTTGGATAGTTTATACTGACGGAATGGTGGAGATGCTTGATGTTAAACTTAACAGGATCAGCTATCGCACCAGCATATTTAACAAGGTAACTAATAATAAGAAAGATCGTTATGCACTGCTCGTCGACCGCGATGGTGATTTATGGTTTTACTTGCCGTACAATGATTTGGGCCTATTTTATTACCGGCCTTCAACAGCGACTTTCAGGCATATTGATAAAGAATCACCCGGGATAAAGTTAAAAACGAACCTTATTACCAACATTGTTCAGGCTAATGATGGCTTAATATGGATCGCAACTGACCATGGGGGGGTAAATGTGCTGGATAAAAAGAATTGGACAATTACTTATCTGCTAAATAAGGGAGATGACCCTACCTCATTAAGGCAAAACACAACAACACTCTATAAGGATAATTTAGGTATTATATGGGCCGGTACTAATAAAAAGGGAATAAGTTATTATCATAAAAATATTATCAAGTTCCCGCTTTTCAAGCATTTAGATTCTGATCCGACTAGTTTAAAGTTTAACGATATCAATAAATTTGTAGAAGATAAGCTGGGGAATTTATGGATCGGCACCAATGGCGGCGGCCTCATTTATTTTAATCGCAAAACGGGCGTATACACCCAATACAAAAACAATCCTAACGACAGCAACAGCTTATCGAGCGATATAATTATTAGCCTTTGTATAGATCATGAACAAAAATTATGGATAGGTACCTATTTTGGCGGTTTGGATTGCTTTGACGGGAAAACGTTTAGCCATTATAAACACAACGATAAAGTTGCCACCAGTATTGCTGAT
>NZ_JBFUCY010000030.1:0-89977 GCF_056404995.1 Mucilaginibacter sp. P2_A5 | reverse complement strand
TACACCTGTCAAAGCTATAAAAGATCAGGCTGAAGTACTTAAACAAAGAGATAAAGCGGCAAATGACCTATTTAACGCTGCCGTATCGACCGTCAGGCAACCCATTGAATCCCTGTTCAATTGGCTGATTGAAAAAACAGACTTACAACGAGCGAATAAAGTCAGGTCTACTAACGGATTACTCGTCCACGTTTTTGGAAAAATTGCTGCCGCTTTTATCTATCTTATTTTTTAACCCTTGATTCGCATTAGTAAGTATCAAGTATCAAGATTTTTCAGGGATAGTATCAAGTAGCGAGTATCAAGTATCAAGATTTTTTGACTTTCGGATTAGCCGATGTTTGCAGCTGTCTTGATACTTGATACTCGCTACTTGATACCAGAACGCAGCTGTCTTGATACTTACTACTCAAACTTATGACTCGACGCTTATTGCTTCACGTTGGTATTCGCCGCTAAGTTCGTCGGCACTTGGCCCGTAGCTGCCGGGTATCGGGATGTTTAGCAGGCGCAGGTATACGCCTAACTGGGCGCGATGGTGCACAAGCTGGCAAAAAGCTACCCTGATCACTTCGGCTTTGGTATAGTTCTGCAATATCACATCGCCGTTGCTTAGTGTCCATGGTTTCAGCAGTTCCTCTTCGGTTATGTTTTGCAGGGCTTCTTTGCCTTTCGCTACTGATTGTTCCAGCAAATCCAATAAACCCTGGGCGTTTTCAGCTTTAGGTGGATTGTAAGGGGTTGTGGCAAAATTTAATCCGTCGGTATACGCGGCCAGGGCAAGCCAGTTTGGTAAATCCACTATGTGCACGGTTAGGTCTTCAATGGTCATGCTTTTAGGGTGCGGTTGCCATTCAAATTTGTCGGCTGGCACAATCTCGAGCATTTTACGGGTTGTTTGGGCTTCCAGCTCCAATTCCTTTAATAACATTGGGATAATATTCATAGCGTTTTTGTTTTTGATTATAATTCAAAGTAACAACCCGCTTGTGACAACCCTATGTCAGCAGGATTTTATAAAGTTTAATTTATTTTATTCCATCTGCTATCGTTAAAAAATCTCAGCTTACCCTATATTAGTACGGGTTTTAAACCTGTATTTATGAAAAAAATTACCCTGCTTTTATTACTGTTAAATTTTACCGCTTTCGCGCAATCCCCCAAAAAAGCCATTATCGTACTTACTTATGATGATGCTTTGCCATCGCAACTGGATATAGCATTACCGCAATTAGACTCTTTAGGGCTTAAGGGCACGTTTTTCCTTACAGGATATATAACCCAGGTAACCATTCCCCGGTGGCGACAGGTAGCCCAAAAAGGGCACGAATTAGCTAACCATTCGCTTTATCACCCCTGTTTAACCACTTCGGTAAAAGCCAATCCCGCAAATAACTCGGCCAACTATTCGGTGTTCATGATCAAGCGCGAAGTTGCCGAAATGAATAACCTGCTTTATGCCGTTGATGGAAAGCCCGGCACGCGTACTTATGCCTATCCCTGTACCGAAATAGCCGTTGGCGGTGTAAAATACGCCGACTCTTTGAGCGCAGCGGGCATTATCAAGTACGCGCGTATTGGCGGCGGCGCCAATGCAATTATAACCGATTTTAAAAAGCTCGACCCAATGCAGGTTCCCGCCTGGGGAATCCAAGGCGGCGTTACAGGCGACGAATTGATTGCTTTTGTTAAAAAAACGCAACAGAGCGGTGGCCTGGGCATATTCATGTTTCATGGGGTAGGTGGCGATTATATAACTACATCAGCCGCAGCCCACAAACAATTATTGCTTTACCTAAAGCAGCACCAGGACGAAATTGAAGTGCGCACCTTCCAGGACGCCCTTGATACAGTTAAAGCGATTAATTAACGGGTAACTTGATTACTGGTTGTCCCGTTTGGTTTTTCGGTCGAAGACGGATTTGATGCTATTAACTTAACAATGATTTTTACCCCACCAACTGGTTAAATAACCGCCTCAATGTCAATTCGGCATCTTTGCATAGGCCCGGATGTACTTTTGATGATTGCACCACAGTGCTGCGGGTAGCAGTAAGCCATCTAAAGCGGGATGCGATGTCCAGTTTGGCAATGGGGCCTGCATCAGGGGCGCCGTGGGCTATTTTTTCAAACGATTTGATGTTATCTTTCAGGCAATCTATATCCAAACCGGGTGCAAAAGCCCTTATCCTGGCCTCATCTATCGATAGCATTGCCTTTAAGAACTTTTGTTTGGGGCAATAAAGTATCACACCAATATTTACAAATTCCTCGCGCTCTACCCTGGGTACAACGCGTATTACGGCGTACTCAAATAGCTGATCGGGCATTTTTAGCTTCGGTTACAAATATCGCTGATGATGCAATACGGGTTAATAAAAATTGGGCATAAACTTCCCTGCGTTCGGCCGGTGTACCATTTTCAGAGTCGTCGGTCAGCCAATCATCGGGAATTAGATTAACAATATCGTAAATGCGTGCAGGTGTTAATATGGTCTTAAATTCGGTGTCCACCTCATCCAGTTCTGATGCCTGCGGAAGCAGCACATGGTCTTTTACCTGCACAAACGGCCTTTTTGCCGATTCTTGCCAGTTGTGCCATGAGTGGTGAAAATACAGGGCCGCGCCATGGTCAATAAGCCAAAGCTCTTTGTGCCACATCAGCATATTAGTATTGCGGGGCGTACGGTCAACATTAGTCAGCAGGCAATCGAGCCAAACTATTTTAGATGCCAGTTTTGTATCTAAAGTACTAACAACCGGGTCGTAAGTAATGGCGCCCGACAGGTAATGCAACGCAAGGTTAAGCCCCACGCTGAATTTAAGCAGGTCCTGGATCTCCTCGTCAGCCTCAGACCGGCCAAAAGCTTCATCAAGATTGGCAAATACCAGTTCGGGTACTTTTAAGCCCAACAGGCGGGCTATTTCGCCGCCAATAAGCTCGGCTATCAAGGCTTTTACGCCCTGGCCCGCGCCGCGGAATTTAAGTACATATAAAAACTCATCGTCGCCCTCGGCAATTGCAGGCATCGATCCGCCTTCGCGCAGTGGCGTTACATATCGTATCACCTTGATGGTGCGGAGTTGTGGTTGAGTGTAATTCATTTTTCGGCCGAAAATTAGGGCAAATTTATGATAAATAGGTAAGGCTGTATTTTATTTCCTTCATCCCAAAGATAAATCCTATTTTGGCTGATAACATGATGCAGGCATATATATTAGGTATTGATATTGGAACAGGCAGCACCAAGGCTGTAGCTGTTGCCTTAACGGGTGAAGCATTGGACGTTACCCAACACCACTATGATATTGATAGCCCCGAACCAGGCTTTAGCGAACAAAACCCCTTAATTATATGGGATGCCTTTGTAAAATGTGTGCAGGAGATAATCGCTAAAATAGGCTATTCACCACAGGCGCTTAGCTTTAGCAGTGCGATGCATAGCATTATCCCGGTTGATAAAACAGGTATAGCCTTAGCGCCCATGATTACCTGGGCCGATGCGCGTGCCGAAGATATAGCGCAGGATTTAAGGAATTCGGCAAGAGGGGAGGAGATCTATCGTATTACAGGTACACCAATTCATGCCATGTCGCCGCTATGTAAACTCATTTGGTTGCAAACAAATAATCCCGGTTTGTTTACGCGGGCCCATCGGTTTATATCGATAAAAGAGTTTATCTGGTATAAGCTTTTTAATAGCTTCCAGGTTGATTATTCCATTGCATCGGCCACCGGCCTTTTTGATATTTTAAAGCTGCAATGGAGTAATGAGGCATGTGAGTTGGCGGGTATTACTGCCGATAAATTATCACAGCCCGTAAATACCACTTATTACCGGGATGATTTGAATGCGATTACAGCAAACCAGCTTGGTGTTGCCGCCGGTACAAGCTTTATTATTGGTGCAAGCGATGGCTGTTGTGCAAATTTAGGCAGCCATACTACGGGGCCGGGTATTGCGGCGCTCACCATTGGCACCAGTGGGGCTGTGCGTATTACCAGCCCGGTACCGGTTTATAATTACCAGGGCATGACCTTTAACTACTTGCTTAACCAAAATACTTATGTATGCGGTGGAGCAGTAAATAATGGCGGCATTGCGATAAACTGGTTGCTGAAAAATTTTTTGCAAAAGGAAAACCTAACCGCTGCCGATTATGGTACTTTATTTAACACCATTGAAACGATACCGGCAGGCAGCGATGGCCTTTTGTTTTTACCCTACTTATACGGTGAGCGGGCTCCCCTTTGGGATACCAAAACCAGTGGCGCTTACATAAATATCAAGCCAGCCCATACCCGGGCCCATTTTTTAAGGGCCGCACTTGAGGGGATTTGTTTTGCTTTGTATGATGTACTTAAAACTGTAGAGGACGCCTCGGTTAATATTACCCAGGTAAACATCAGCGGCGGTTTTGTAAGCTCCGGCACCTGGACACAGGTGCTGGCCGATATTGCCGGAAAAAAACTGGTGGTTCTGCAACCCGAAGATGCATCTGCTGTAGGTGCTGTTTACCTGGCTATGCAGGTACTGCATGCTGAAAACTATGACCGGCTAACCCGCGTTAACAGCGAAACCATCATTAATCCTGATCAACAAAACCATGAATTGTATAGCAGATCGTTCGTTATTTTTAAAAAGCTTTACCACGATTTAAAAGACACTATGCACCTGGTTAATGACCTGGGTATCTAAATGCTTTTGAATATTAATGCATTGAAGTTGCATTTATATTTTGCGGGCAAATGAAATTAAATGTTTTAGGCTATTTAAAACCCAGCGCTTTGGTAAAACGATAGCAGCAGTAAACAATAACCGGGGCGGCCAATACATCCATTGTGTAATGAATATGTTGAACGAGCAGCAGGAACATCAAAACGATAGTGGCTGCAAGGGCTACGCGTTTATCGCTTTTACGTTCAAGATTCAGATAAATCAAAAACAGGGTTGATGTGTGGCCCGAAAAGAAAAGGTCTTTAGTGATTGCAGCATGCCCGTAAAAATAGCTGGTAAGCGGATCAACCAATGGTATCAGGCCTGCAGGCGGGTCGAGGTTTACAAGGGTCAAGGTTATAAAGCGTGCAATGCAAACAAAAATCATTGTCCAAAGGTAGGTTATACCTAAATCGGGCTTGTAAAGCGTTCTTATCACCATCAGGATACCCATACCCCATATTATCGCAAAAATTGGTATCGAAACGTCGGCGGCGGATAAATTTGCCAATACCCAGTCATGTACGATTATGCCATGGCGTTGTTCAATCGCTTTAAAAAATGAGGGCATGACGTTAATGATCGCCACAATAAGCATAGTGCCGATGATAAGCCTTACACGTTTTAAGCTTGTATTAAAGGCGGTTTGCCAGTTAAGTTTTATTCGATATAGAGTAATCTGGGTCAAAATTAAATCAGGGAAATGGTTTGCAAAGGTAATTATTGACGCGGTTATTAAAAATATGTTACACCAGTATTAAAATAATTACAAAGCATAATATAAATTAAATGCAGGTTTGTTGCATTTAATTTATATTTGCCGCATGGATCATCATAAAACCACGGCAAGGATAGATAGTATTGGTATAACAGCCTCAACTTTATGCGCCATTCATTGCGCGGTTGTGCCGTTAATATTTACCAGCCTGCCGTTTATTGGGCTGGGTTTTTTGGCGTCGCCGTTGGTAGAGTGGGGGATGATTATTTTTGCACTGATGATAGGGATGTATTCGATAGGTTTATCCTATCTGCGCACCCACAGGCGGCCGCTACCGGTGGTTTTATTGGTCATGGGCTTTGCTATAATTATGCTTGGGCATCTATTTTTAAGCGGCATTATTGAAGGGTTTGTTGTGCCAACCGGAGGGCTGGCGATAGCCGGGGCGCATTTTGTAAATTATAGGAGTGTGGTAGCCTCAACTAAATCCTCTTCAAAAGAAAGAGAATTTGATTTACACGATTGTTTCAAGCTTAATTCGTAATCCCTTTCTTTAAAAAAGGGCGAAGGCAGTCTTAAAATCCTAATTCACCGTGCTCCACAACAGCCGAATCACAGATATAAGTAGGAACGATACCTGTGGCATTAATACGGTTTTCGGCATCAACCGCCTGGGTGTTGCCCGATAGTACCAAAACAGTATCCAAACCAAATTTATTGCCGCCCAAAATATCGGTTTGCAGTGTATCGCCAACCATTACGATATCTTTTTTGCTGATTGGCCCCTGCTCGCGCAGCAAATCATAGGCAAACATAAACATCTGCGAATCCGGCTTACCAAAGCGGATAAACTCCTTACCTACAATTTTTTCAATCATATGGGCAATCCCGCCAATGGCTATTGATACATCATGCTTACTTAAAGGGTAGGCATGATCTGTATTGGCAACTATGGCCGGGATGGTGCGTTTACGCAGTATGTTTACGGTTTTATTCAAATCCTCAAACCAGTCGAAGCCTTCATCATCTAAAAAAACCAGGGCATTTACCTTGTCAATATTAGAGGCATCAATCTGGCTTACCGGTAGGGTATGCAACCCCGAACTATCAATATAATGCGCAGAATCCGGTGTGCCCAGGTAAGCCACAATGCCATCGTTCACCTTCAGGTCAAGGTACTCTTTGGTAAGCATACCCGATGAGATGATTTTATCCGGAGTGATAGCAAGCAGGCCCTTATTATTGTACGATTCTGCCAATTGGGCCGGGCTGCGCGAGGCATCGTTGGTAACAATGTAATAATCTTTTTTTTGCTGATCCAGGTAGGCAAAAGTATTTTCGATGCCCGGCAACAGTCCCTTGTAGTTTTTTAGTACCCCAAAAGCATCAAAAAAAACAACTTTGTACCTGTCTATTATAGATTTAAAGTTGTCTATTCTGTTCATGCTGATATGTAATTTAATTGGGTTGCAATATGGTTAAATATAAACTGATTGTTTATTTTAATTTCAGTGCTTCTATGATCTTTTCTGCGTCAAAATCCCTGTCTACAGACGGTAAATAAATATTAAATGCTTCGGCCTGCAATTTTTGCGCGTATTGTTCGCTAAAAAAGTGCTTCCCATCCTTAATTACATAGTTAAGGATAAAAAAACGGTACGCTTCTTTCATAAAACGAATCTCATCGGCAGTAAGCGGGTTCACTTTATGGTATTCCTTCAGGAACATGATAAAGCGGTCTTCCATCATGGTGTTAATAACGTAGCTGAATACCGTACGATCGCCGATATCAGATACCACGCGGCTGAAAAAGTAAAAATCGAGCACGCGGTAGCTCATTCGGAACCAGTCATAATCCCAGCGGGAATAAAGCTCAAGATTTGGAGTAACCGAGAAGTTGCCTATGTTCCAGTCGATAAATACCGGGATGATCTCGAAAGAGCTCATATTGTATTTCGACCGGTTTTTCATGAAGGTTTCGCAATGGTACTTCAAAAAATCGGCCTGCATGGCTGTACCAAATTGTTTCTCGTTGGTTTCCAGCTGGTGCATTAACGATGAAATATCGGTACGTAATGTTTTTGATGATTTGGGAAGCACATTTTTAACCCTCGAACAAGCTTTATGAAACTTACCCACTTGCTGTCCAAGCTTTTTAATCTGGTTGTCATCCAGGCGGCGAGGCAGGCGGTTTAGTATGCGTGTTGGGTTATAAAATACTACCCACGCATCGGTTTTGCCATGCTTATAATGATATATATATACCCTGTTGTTTTTCAGTAACGAGCGGGCAAGTAAATTTTCAAAAGGATAAAGCAGGTTATTGGCTAAGGTTTGGATGATGCGGTGATCCTCTTTAAAGTGCTCAAATTTACCAAAATAGGATAGTTTGGCGATGATGATATCATCGTCGTCAAAGGTGATGCGATATACATGATTGGTTGATACCATGGCGCTGATGTCCTCAATAAGCTTGATAGTTTTGGACGCGTCATAACCTTCCCATGCTTTTTTAACAATTAAAGAAAAGTCCATTTACATAATTTAGGCTACAAAGATTAGATAATAAAATGGAATAAGGAATGTGATTTGTATATTGTTTTTTGCTGAACTTGGATTAAGCAGATTCTTTGGATTATTTGGATTTGATTTGCGAGTCGATATATTTCAATTGGGTTGGATTTCATTGCGCGATATATTTTGATCAGTTTGACTTGAATTTTCTGTTTAATAAACGTTTAAAGGTCAGAGATTTGCTGCCAAAATTTATGAGTAAGCCAACTTCCATATTATAAGCCTCCAAATAATTGATAGCCTGGGCAAGCTGAACGTCTTCCAATAGGATAAGAGCTTTTAATTCAACCATTACTAAGTTTTCAACAAAAAAATCAACCCGGCGCTCTCCGATTTGTTGGTTCATATAATAAATTGGCATATCCATCTCCCGTTCAAAAACTAGTCCGGCAGATGCCATCTCTAACTCAAGCGCCCGTTGATATATTTTTTCCTGAAATCCGTTGCCCAACGTGGAATGAACTTTCATTGCGCAGCCGATAATCTGCCGGGTGATTTCGTCATGTTTTAATTGATGCATTTTTTGTTGTGTTGGTATTCTGAACTCGGATTAAGCGGATTAATTAGATTTTTTGGATTTGATTTGTTGATAAAGAGGTTTACTAATCCGAGATGACCGCGTGCAATTCAAATCCAAATAATCCGAAAAATCTGCTTAATCCGAGTTCAGAAAAAGAAACTATATCACCTCAAAATACCTCTTCAATTCCCAATCAGTAACATGTTTAGCATACTGACGGTGCTCCCACAGGCGTGTTTGGGTAAAGTGCTCAACAAAACCTTCGCCAAACAGCTCTTTGGCCAATGGCGAATTTTGCATATCTGTGGCAGCATCAAACAGGTTTTTGGCTAATACACCATTGCTTTTGTCCTCGTAGCCATTACCTGCGGTAGGTTCAATGTTTAACGGCAGCTTGTTTTTTATGCCGTATAAGCCGGAGGCCAGTGCCGCCGCTATAGCCAGGTAAGGGTTGGTATCGGAGCCGGGGATGCGGGTTTCTAACCGGGTATAGCCAGGCGTGGTATTGATAACGCGCAGGGCTGTAGTACGGTTATCTATCCCCCAGGTAATGGTGGTTGGTGCCCAGGCGCCTTCAACCAGGCGTTTGTAACTGTTAATGGTGGGCGCGTACATGGGCAACAAGTGCGGCATACAATGCAGCTGTCCAGCCAGGTAATGTTTATGCAGATCGCTCATTTTGTTTACATCATTCCCATTGTAAAACAGGTTTTCGGCTTTGTCTTTACTCCAAAGGCTTTGGTGAATGTGGCCACTGCAACCGGGCAGGTTTTCGTTCCATTTGGCCATAAATGAGGCCATTATACCGTGTTTGTAGGCAATCTCCTTAACCGCTGTTTTAAATAACACAGCTTTATCGGCCGCGGCCAAAACCTCGTCATGGGCAATGGCAGCCTCATAAACGCCGGGGCCGGTTTCGGTATGTAAGCCTTCTATCGGGATATTAAATTGGGTAAGCAGGTTAAACAGGTCGTAATAAAACTCGCTGTTTTGTGATGTGCGAAGTATCGAATAGCCAAACATTCCCGGCGTAAGGGTATTGATATTAGTAAAACCTTTATCATTAACGGATTGGGGTGTTTCCCTGAAGTTGAACCACTCAAACTCCTGCGCAAACTCGGCATGATAGCCAAGCTCTTCGCATTCTTTAACTATCTTTTTTAACAGGCTGCGCGGGCAGGCCGGCAGGGCAGTGCCATGGGGGGCGCTGTAATCGGCCAGAAAGAAGGGGATATTATCCTGCCACGGAACGTTTCTCAAAGTGTTCAAGTCAATGCGGCACAGCTTATCCGGGTAGCCCGTATGCCAGCCGGTAAGCTGCACGTTATCATAGCAGGCATCATTGCTGTCCCATCCAAAAACAACATCACAAAAACCATAACCGCTTTGCAGGCCTTCAATGAATTTTTTGGGGTGGATTACCTTGCCCCGTAAAACGCCATCAATATCGGCAAAGGCGAATTTTATTTTCTGGATGTTATTTGATTCTATATAGGTTTTAATCTGTTCGGTATTCATGGTATAAGTTATAAGGCTGGTTTCAGTTGAGTAAGATAGCCATTACGATGTAAACATAAAAAAATGCCTTTGGTGTTTGCAAATATTCATACGGTTTTGCTGTTACCTTTGTTAGGCAGTTTTAAGATATGGCTACAATTAACCGGTATTTATTTGTTTACGGAACTTTATTAGCAACTGGTAATCCTTATGCGGCTTACCTGCAACAGCATTGTAAGCTGATTGGCGAAGGTAAATTCAAGGGGCGGCTTTATGATATTGGCGAATATCCGGGAGCAATAAACGATATTGAAGATGGCCATTTTGTTTATGGCAACATCTATTTGATGGATGATGCCATAAAAATTTTGAGTGTTATTGATGAATATGAAGGAATAGGAGTAAATGAGCCCGAACCGCACGAATATACCAGGGGCCTGACTGATATTGAGACAGAAAATGGAATTGTTACCTGTTGGGTTTATATTTACAGGTGGTCGCTTGACGGGAAACTTCAAATAACCAATGGCAATTATCTGCAGTATCTCAAACAAAAATAATTGGGGCAAAAAAAATCCCCTGATCTTTTAAAACCAGGGGAAGTGAATGGTGTATAAGGGGGATTAAACTTTTGCTGTTTTTACAGTTTTAATAATCACCGCTGCAACTTTGTATGGATCGGCAGCCGAGTTAGGACGACGATCTTCCAGGTAACCACTCCAGTTGTGCTCAACTGCGTAAAGTGGGATGCGGATAGAAGCACCACGATCAGATACGCCATAGCTAAAGTCGGTAATAGAAGCAGTTTCGTGTTTACCGGTTAAGCGCTGATCGTTATCTGCACCGTATACAGCGATACACTCAGTAACTGCCGGACGGAATGACTCGCAGATAGCTTCGAAAGTAGCTTTGCTGTTGGCAGTACGTAAAGTTGTATTTGAGAAGTTAGCGTGCATGCCAGAACCGTTCCAGTCTAACTGACCAAGCGGTTTGCAATGCCAGTTGATAGATACGCCATAGCTTTCGCCAATTCTTTCTAATAAGTAACGTGCAACCCAGATTTGGTCACCAGCTTCTTTAGCGCCTTTAGCGAAGATCTGGAATTCCCACTGACCTGCTGCTACCTCGGCATTGATACCTTCAACATTTAAGCCGGCTTCCAAACACACGTCTAAGTGCTCTTCAACAATTTCGCGGCCATAAGCATTGTTTGCGCCTACAGAGCAATAGTATGGACCTTGTGGACCTGGGTAACCACCAGCCGGGAAACCAAGTGGTTTGTTAGTTTTAGGATCCCATAAAAAGTATTCCTGCTCAAAACCAAACCAGAAATCATTATCATCATCCTGTATAAGTGCACGACCGTTTGACTCATGAGGTTTACCTGTTGAATCTAAAACTTCGCACATAACAAGGAAAGCGCTTTTTCTTTGTGGATCAGGGCATACAAAAACTGGTTTTAAGATACAATCTGATGAACCACCTGGTGCTTGTTCAGTTGATGAGCCGTCAAAGCTCCAGTTATCCAAATCTTCTACTTTACCGCTGAAATCCTTAACGATTTTTGTTTTGCTACGCAGGCTTTGTGTTGGTTTGTACCCATCAAGCCAAATGTACTCGAGTTTAGTTGCCATTTTTTAATTAATTTGTAAAGTTGGGGTTCTATTGATAGTTTTTGTATTAATCTCGCCAATTAACAAGGCGAATTTAAATTATTTTTACAAAAATCACTATGATTTTGTGATTTTTTTATAATTTTTTTCAACAAATACAGTGTTTTAACTGTAAATACATAATAATTAACCTAATTGGTGCCGTTTTTAATGAATTCGTATTTTTAAACTTATGATGCCGTTAAATTTTGAAAAAAATGCAAAATAGCACAGATTTATAAAAGGAAATAATTAAAAAGTGCTGTTTATGTCGGCCGGTTACAAGATCAATCCTTTTCGCTCAGCTTTTCAGAAACGTTTTTAACATTTTTGTCCAATTCTTCGGCCGAGTACAATAAATGCTTGCGTATTTTAAGTAGTTCTTCTTTGGTTTCAATGTCTCTAACCAGGTCAAGCAGACCCAATATGTTTGATAAGTGCTTACGCACCTCGTGCGAATTGATTGTGGCCAGTTCTTGCTTTTTGGCTGCAAACAATAATTGCTCGTAATGGCGTTTTTGCCTGCTGCTGCGGTAAAAAATAGCTACAACAACAACTGCTAAAACGGCAAGCGCGATAGCGAATATCATCCATAAACGTTCGCGTTCATACCTTAGTAAGTTTACGTAGTACAGGCTTTGTACCTCGTTTATTTTTAACTGCGACGATTTATCACCCACCTGCAAAAGATTGTCGATATTTTGTTTTAGCTCGCCCAAAGCCAATTTAAAATTGTCGGCGGCAAGTTTTTCATCATTGTTGCGTTCCGCTATCTTTCCAAGTACTTCGTATAGGTGATATTTTATTTCGGGATGGTTTTTTTGAGACGGCAGATTAAGCTGTTTTTCAATCATATACCGTGCTGAGTCTATTTGTCCATTGGCAAAATAGGCATCAGCAAGCATTAGCCCCTCCAGGTCGCCTTTTACATAAAGACTATCTTTCAGTAATTCATTAATTTGCTTTATGGCACCCTTGTAGTCATGTTTTAATAAAGTGAGATAATATTCCGTACGTTTCTGGTAGGTGTGTAATTTGTAAGTCCTGTTTCTGGGCCCCAGCAGTTTTTCGTGGCAAACTTTTAATGAATCGTAGTTTCGGGTTCTGAAATAATTTTCGGCTTTATTATAGGTAATCAGACTTAGAAGATTTAACCGGTTGATCTTGTTTTCATCAATTAGGCGTTGCGCCTGATTGAGGTTGGCTAGCGATTGGCCATATAAGCCGCTCTTATAATATATATCAGATATATTGACATTTAGCACAGCCTCTAAATAAGGGTCATTTAAATTTTTCACCTCGTTTTTAGCCAATCCATAACTGGATACTGCACCAATAGCGTTTCCTTCGTCGGTTTGTACAAATGCAAGATGCGTAAAATAATTAAAAAGAAGCCAATGATCACTGCTTTTGTGAGCTTCGTCAATAGCCTTTATTAAAGCATTCTGTGATTCCGGGAGTTTTTCAAGTCGCCTTTGATATATACTTTCCATGAAGTATAAAATAGACTCCCTCTGTTCTAAATTATACCGTACAAAGGTGTCGGTGATGACCTTTTTTTTAGCTACGAGTTGGTTTAAAGGGGCATTTTGAAAGAATGACTTGATGTACCTGATTACTTTGTCTTCGCGTTTCTGCTGATCTTTCAATAAAATGTAATCAACCAGGCTATCTTTTTTTGCGCTGATTTGCGCAGAACTCGCTTTTAATGAGCAAATCAATAAAATTAATATAGTAAAGCGAAGCGTTTTCAAAGTGCAGGTAATTTAGGATAAAAATACGCTTGCTAAAAATAAAATTAAACATGCAATTCAATCAAAAAGAGTAATGTCAAGAATTTATAATAATGTTTAACCTTTGTGGGTGGGGTAACGTATAATGATTTATTTATGAGGAAATATATAATAAGATACATTGTTATGTATGTGCCTCAAAATCAGTGGGAGGTGATTGTTAGGTTAACTATAATGAAATATTTCAGGTTAATGAATTAAGATTGGCCATAGGTGATACTGTTCTGAATATTTATTTGATTAACATGTTTATTTTGACTATTATTGTCAACAGTTTTAAAATTATGAAAAAAATTACGTTTTTATGCATGGCAATCATTGCCATGGGCTACTTTTCTTGTAAAAAAGAAAATGCGACCCCGGTATCTAAAAGCATAACCAAAAAAGAATTATCTATTTCTGCTAAAAAAGATACAACCACACCATTAAGATTAATTACCGCAAAGGATACAACTACTCCAAGATAATAGCGGTAGCTATGCTGATAACATTCGAGAAATTAACTATCAAATTTCTCTAGTAGTTTCAGCAGCGTTTCAAAATCCTTGGGATAGGGGGCATGTATAGTGACTTCTGTCCCAGGGTTTATTTTGAAAGTAACCTCATAAGCATGCAAGGCAAAGCGTTTCATGATCGGTAATTCTTCCTGGTCTTTCCCTAAATGATATTTCCTTTTTATTTTAGATAGAAATACAGGCTCACCCTTGTACATTTCGTCGCCGGCTATTGAAGCCCTTTGGGTAGCCAGGTGAATCCTGATCTGGTGCATACGGCCTGTTACCGGGCGACACTCCACCAAAGTATAATGCTTAAAGTATTTTAGCGATTGAAACCAGGTTTCGGCACGCTTGCCTTCCTGCCTGCTAATAGTTACGTTGCCTTTGCCTACGTTTAATATCGGCAGGTCAATCAATAAATTATCAAAAGTATGGGTGCCATCAATAACGGCGTGGTACACTTTTTTAACCTGGCGTTTTTCAAACTGCATAGATACCATGCGGTAAGCCTCCGGGTTTTTAGCGATGATAAGCGCTCCCGACGTTTCTTTATCCAGCCGATGGCAAATTTGTGCATCTTCCCAATAGCCTTTAGCCAGTCGCAGTAAATTTACTTCGCCGCCTTCGCGCTCGTCGAGCGAACTCAAAAAAGGGGGCTTGTTAACTACAATCACATCATCGTTTTCAAATAGTATCAGGTCGGCAAATTTCGGAAACTTCATATTTTAACTATAGCCGGCAAAAATACGGTTTATAATAATGATACCATGCCTGTCTTCGAATTTTTAAATAGCAAGGCCATAGGTGGGGTATTAAACGGATATTCAGACGATTTCTTAAATGGCCTTAAAAAAGTACAATGATCTTGAATTTAAGGGTAATCCGTTAGGTAGATTAACGATGGAATAGAATTTGTTTTATCACTCATCAGCAATCAAACTAAAAAAAACAACATGGACACCAATGCAACCGAGCCCGAAGAAAAAGGATTTTTTGAGAAGATTAAAGAAACAATTGAACATTTGTGGGAGGGTACCAAAGATAAGGCCGAAGATGTAAAGGAAGCGGCCGGGGATAAATTGAAAGATATTAAAGAAAAAGCAACCACAAAAAAAGCAACCGATGTTAAAAAGGTTGTTGATGCAAAAGCCGCTATAAATAAAAAAGCAACTGCGGTTGCCGATAAGGCAAATGAAGAGACAGCCACGGTAAAACTTAAGGCCAGCGAGAAAGCAAAAGAAATTACGGCCAAGGCAAAAACTGAAACAGCAATTGCAAAAAAAGAAGCTGCTGATGTAAAAACCAAGGCCGAAACAAAAGCTAAAGCCATCTCGGCTAAAGCTGAAGATGCCGTTGTCGGCATTAAAAAAGCAGCCGTTGCAAAAACAGCAAAGGGAGTTACCAAAGCAAAGAAAAAAACGGTAGCTGCTAAGTAAGCTTGATCAACTATTTGAAATGAAAGCGATGGGATAATAACTCATCGCTTTTTTTATGAATACGCCTGGCTCAAAGTGTCTTAAACTTATCTGTACGCAGAGCTATGAGGAGCAGAGCAATCTTTTTTATTTTAAATGTAACATTTACATTTATTTTTTTACTTTTGAAAAATCAAAAGCAATAACCAATTGCCATAGCCAATAAAAACCTGGATAATAACACAATGGAAACTAATAATTTCGATCTTAAAGAGCATCCGCACAGTCGTTTAAATATTTTAACCGGCGATTGGATCCTGGTATCACCGCACCGAACCAAGCGCCCGTGGCAGGGTAAAGTGGAAGCTACACAAGCTAACGACCGCCCCGCTTACGACCCCCAATGTTATCTTTGCCCAACCAACAAACGCGCTGATGGCAGCGAGAACCCCGATTACAAAGGCAGCTTCGTTTTCACTAATGATTATTCGTCGTTGCTATTAAATACACCCGATGGCGGCTTAAACGACGATGAATTATTGGTAGCCAACAGCCAGAAAGGTATTTGCCGCGTTATCAGCTTTTCGCCCCGGCATGACCTTACGTTGCCACAAATGGAAACTACAGAGATTCGTAAAGTGGTTGATGTTTGGCAATCTGAATTTGAAAACCTGGCATCATATCCATGGATAAAACATATCCAGATATTTGAGAATAAGGGCGACATTATGGGCTGCAGCAATCCGCATCCGCATGGCCAAATCTGGGCGCAAAACAGCATCCCGGTTGAGGTAGCTAAGGAGACGCAACAGCAAAAATCTCATTTTGAGCAAAAAGGCCGCAGCCTGCTTGGCGATTACCTGGCGCTTGAGCTTAAACGGCAGGAACGTGTTATTTTTGAGAACGATCATTTTGTGGTGCTGGTACCGTTTTGGGCGGTTTGGCCTTATGAAACCATGATCATCAGCAAAAGGCATGTTACCAGCATTCTTTATTTTACAGATGAAGAAAAAGACGCCCTTGCCGATGCCATTAAAAGGCTTACCGTGAGGTATGATAACATGTTCGAAACCTCGTTCCCTTATTCGGCAGGCATGCACCAATCGCCGGTTAATATGGGCGAACACCCTTACTGGCACTGGCACATGCATTTTTACCCACCGCTGCTGCGTTCGGCAACGGTTAAAAAGTTTATGGTTGGGTACGAGATGCTGGCCAACCCGCAACGCGATATTACTGCAGAATACGCTGCCGAAAAACTGCGTGGTTTAAGCGAAATTCATTACAAAGCGAAAGGAGCGTAAAAAGCATTACTTTTAAGCCAACCAATACACCACCTATTTATGAATCACTTATTTAAAAATCTATCATTAATTATGGTACCGGCTTGCCTATCTTTGGCAGCTTGTAACCAACCATCAACCCAACAGAAAACCAACATGACGGATAGCACAAAAACGGATAGCACCAAATCATTCGCTGCTGCATTTGAATCAACCATCAATGGCAAACAAACCCACCTGTACACCCTTAAAAACAAAAACGGCGTTATCGCCACATTTACCAATTATGGTGGCCGTATTGTAAGCCTGCTGGTACCCGATAAGGATGGTAAACTTACCGATGTGGTTTTAGGTTATGAAAGCGTAGAAGGTTTCGAAAAATCAACCGAGCCTTATTATGGCGCAACCATCGGCCGTTACGGCAACCGTATTGCCAAAGGCCATTTTAAAATTGATGGTAAAGATTATCAATCATCCATCAACAACACCCCAAATATGCTGCACGGCGGTAAAAACGGCTATCAAAGCGTAGTTTGGGATGCCAGACAAATAGATTCAACTACCCTCGAGCTTACTTACCTGTCAAAAGATATGGAAGAAGGTTTCCCCGGCAATCTTACGGTGAGGGTTGTTTACAGCCTTACCGATAACAACGAATTTAAATGCGTTTACGAAGCCCGCACCGATAAAACAACGGTAGTTAACTTAACCAACCACGCCTTTTTTAACCTGAACGGCGAAGGCAGCGGCACTATCCTTAATCATTTGGTACAAATTGACGCCGATAGCTATATCCCTGTTGATGCAGGTTTAATCCCAACAGGCAAAATTGAGCCTGTAAAAGGTACGCCGTTTGATTTTACCAAACCCGAAACCATTGGCAAACGCATTAATGACGACAACCAGCAAATAAAAAACGGCAAAGGCTACGATCATAACTTTGTGCTTAACAAACACGATATCACAACCCCGATTGCTACGGTAATTGGCGATAAAAGCGGTATTAAAATGGAAGTTTATACTGAAGAACCCGGTATGCAGTTTTACAGTGGTAACTTTATGCAGGCCAAAAACGCCATGAAACGCGGTGTTAAAGATGAATTCCGTACCTCGTTTGCCATGGAAACCCAGCACTACCCCGATTCGCCAAACCAGCCACAATTTCCATCAACCGAACTTAAACCAGGCGAAACTTATAAAACCCAATCGCTGTATAAATTTACGGTTGTAAAATAAGCTTGTAGCTTTTAGATATTTTGAAAGATCCTGTCAATTGGCAGGGTCTTTTTTTTCGCCAGACCATGCAGCCCCGCAAACCGATCTGCTTATGTTTCTCAACGTCCAGGAACACCTAACCTATCTTTGTCTCAAATCTCATATCTCACATCTCAAATCTATGCCGTATCTTTCCACCAGCCAACAATGAACCCTTTATTGCCAACCCGATTATTAAAGCAACGGTTACGTACAAAGCATTGCCTTTGGTTGGTTTTGTTGTGCATATTTCAATTGGTACTCGCCGCAAAGGGTAACGCGCAACTGGTCACCATCAGTTCGGAGCCAACAAGTGGCTGCGTAGGGCAGCCTATTACCTTTACCGCGGTAGTTGCCAATGCTGGCGCCCTGCCGGTATACCAATGGCAGGTAAACGGCGGTAACGTGGGGACCAATCAAAATAAATTTACCAGCAGCGCCCTTGTTAATGGCGATGTGGTGCGATGCCGTGTCACCGCCGCCGATGCCAATGGTACCTTAAGCACCACCAATAGTAATGCACTCACCATGACTATCCTGTCGCCACCCGCTATTGTACAGCATGATACCGCTATTTGCCCGGGCAGCACTATGGTGCTCCAGGCCGACGTATCGGGTGCCGCCTATGCCAAATATAAACCGGTTGATTTTTCCAACCAGTTCAATTTCAATATCTCTACCAATACTTTTGGGTTGCAATTTGTTAACTGCCCAACCGGAAATGTCACCTTCAACGGCGTTCCCTATATCCTGTATCCCTGGAGCAATACCTACACCGGTTGGAACGCCATCTACGCCACCGGCCCCGACCCGCGTAAACTTTTTATCCCTGTTAACGAGGACGGCGCCGTAGCCATCAACCTGCTGGCCAATACATACTATGGTGCACCGGGCCCGGCATCCTACGTAAGCGTAAGTTTTTGGGCAAACGGTGCCGAAGTGTACAAAAAAGACCTTGTAGGCAACCAGGACATTCGTGACTATAACGCCGCCCAGTTTACCAACCAAATTAATAATACTACCACTACCAACGCCTGGCTATCGCCCAACCGGCAAAACCGGTTGGATAACGTGCGCATCCAGATGCCCGCCCCAACCCGGATAGACAGCATTGTGGTAAATGATCATGGCGGCAACGGCCAGCGCATGTTTATCATCGCAGCAACTGTCGAGAAAACGCCTGTCGCCCTCAAATGGTCAACCGGCGAAACCACGCCATCTATTACCGTGGCCCCATCGCAGCCAACCACCTATACTGTAATGGCTACCAATGGGGTAGCCGGTTGTAGCGGCGGCAGTATTAAGGTAAGTTTTATTACGCCGATAGTCCCCTCTGTAAGCATCAGCCAATCGGTAAATAATGTATGCCCTGGTGTGCCCGTTACCTTTACAGCAACAGCTGTAAACGCCGGCAAAGAGCCCAGCTTTCAATGGCGGATAAACGGTGCAGATGCCGGTACCGACAGCTTCACGTTTACTACCGGCAGCATTACCAATGGCGATGTAGTAACCTGCCAGCTAACTCCTCACGCACCTTGTCTAAGTATGCCTACAGCTACAAGTAACGCCCTTACAGTAACCCTTTTGCCGCAACCCATGGTTGATGCAGGTCCCAACGTGACCATTCACCAGGGAGATGCTATTCAGCTAAGGGGCACCGCTGCCGGCGATATCCTGGGCATGCAATGGAGCCCCGCCACCGGGCTTGATAACCCCGGCATACTCAACCCTATAGCCACTCCAACAGTAACTACCAAATACACCCTCACGGTACAAAACCAAAACACCTGCACCGCCACCGATAGCCTGACAGTAAAGGTGTTGCCGTTTGATGTGCTGATCCCCAACGCTATCAGCCCTAATCACGACGGTGTAAATGATGTATGGAACATCTTGCACCTCGATGAGTTTGCCACATGCACTGTAAGCATATTTAGCCGCTACGGCCAAAAGCTTTTCACCTCCACGGGCTACGCCCGCCCGTGGGATGGCACCTATAAAAACAGGCGACTTCCGGCCGGTACCTATTATTACATTATTGATTTGAAGGATGGCAGCGCGGTAAGGTCGGGATATGTGGTGGTGGTTTATTAAAGTATCGAGGAAGTATCAAGTAGAGAGTATCAAGTATCAAGACTTTGGGGGAGTGTTAGAGGTATCGGTCGGTGTACAATTGGGAGTTGAGTACTACGTAATCAACATGGTCTGCTTAAATGCATGGTCCCTTTAGCTTCTGATCTTGTAATATTCCTGATGAGATTGCGGAGTAGAAAGAGGTTGATGAGTTTTAAGCTGTAAAATCGCTAACTTTACTCCCATGCCCGTTACTTATAAATTTATTAAAGAACCCACTAACCGCTGGTATATTGACCTGCCCGACTGGCAAGGCGTGCACGCCGAACTGGAAATGGTTGAAGGCGCCGACATTATGCTTGACTACGTTGGCCAGGGTGCCCGCGAAGTAGAGCTGCAGTTGGCCGAAGAGCCTTTTGAAAACGCTACCCCGCTTCAACTTGTTGAAGATTACCGCGACCATGTAGGCGGTGGTATTTACCTGCTTGCCCAATACAACGGCGAAGAACTCAATCAAAAAATGTGGCTTTGCGGCGTTACCGAGTTTGTGTTTGGTAAATTGCCGGAGGTTATTTATTTCGGGAAGGTGTAAAGTAATTAGTGTCGTGTCAACGATAAATTGGCAGATAGTCTTTAGCCCAAAGTCAAAAGTTCTAAGTCAAAAGAGAATAAATTTAACTTTTGACTTAGAACTCAAAACTTAGTACTATTAACTTAACAGTTACTGGGTAATAGTTACTGTCCCCATTTCTTTTACCGAACCGTTTACCACGGTAACGCCGGTAACAGTTTTTGCAACATACGGGCTTACCGGTACAAATTGTACGTTGTATGTACCCGCTGCCAGGCCCGAAAAGTAGAATTTTCCGGTAGCATCGGCCACAGTACCAACGGTATCGGTGCCGGTAATTGCAAACACTTTAGGGGACGATGCGGCAGGCGATACTACGCCGCTTAACGCACCCGAAACGGCCTGCGGTATTGCCCTTATTACCGGTTTTAATATGTATTTGCCATTTCCGGTTAATACTATTGATTGCGCCGCGTCAAAATCTAAACGGAGGGTATAGGCTACACCCGCGGTTAAATTATCGTGTACATTCAGCTTTACGCCCGATGTTTGTCCGCTGGGGGTAGTCAGGTCGTAAGATACGCCAGCTACTACCACCCGATTGCCTGAGTCGTTTAAAACCAGCCTTATTTGCTGAATAGTGCCGGCCGGAATGTCCTGGGCAGCAAGTACGGTATCTTTACCCGCCCTAAATCTTAGGATATCTATCGGGCCGCCGTTTACATCAAGTGTATTTTCCCCTTTGTCGGTAACTATAACTACGCTTTTAACATTTAGGATAACGGCATCAAAAGCGCCGGGGGCATCAGTCATCTTCACGGTCACGTGCGATGTGCCGCCTGCACTGTTGCTGCTGTCCTTTTTACAGGAAAAGAACGATAGGCTTAGTACAGCGGCAAATAAAAGTAACTTTTTCATAATGTATTATTTTAGTGTATAAGCCAACATTCAAAACCGGTGCCTTGCCGGGTAATGTGCCGACGAAATGGCACAATGTATCGATGAATAGGGGATGTTGGTTACAGAATGGGGCTAAATTATATTGCAGGCATAAAGTTTCGCGGGTTATTGACCTGTTATCTGCACAATTTCTCCCCGATGATACTGCTATTGTATGCCTTTGTGGCCTGTACGCAAAAGTTTACATTGGTGCGATGAGGTACAGGTGACCAGTTTTGCCGACAGAAAAACTGCGCTCCACGGCCTTTTCTCAAATCGGGACGGGCAGGGCGTATGTGACTTAATTGTTAAGCCCAAATCAAACTAAAATCATTTCGCGGCCGGGGCTATAAATTGTGCGGTAAAAAGTGTACCTTCGCGCCATTATTTTCTTGAAAACAAAGCGTTTAATTATCATGCTTTTAGCTTCAACGACGATAAAATAAAACTAATGCAATGAAAAAAATTGTCGACTACAGGAAGCTTTTAGACGTTACCGAAGCTGCAGAACTACAGGAATTAAAATCCAACTACCGCAACATGATGAAAATCTGGCATCCGGATAAATACCAGGACGAGAGCAGGGTTGAGGCGGAAGAAAAAAGCAAAACCATTATTGAAGCCTACCACTTTTTGGTAAGCATAGCGCCCGAAACCCGTGCGCAATCGTTAACCGAATACACGGCCACTACCACGCTATCAAACATTGCCGATTTTGAATATAAATCGCAGGTGTTGAAGATTACGTTTTTGGATGGTAACGAATATGAGTACTTTGATGTACCCAAAGCAGTTTATGTAAAACTAATTAATGCCGATTCGCCGGGACGATTTGCCCGCAGGCATATTTACAATGAGTACGTTTACCGCAGCGTAAGCAGGCTGGTAGCTACAGCGTAATTGGTTGAAAGTTGAATGTTATAAGTTGTATGTTGTGTGTTGTATGTTTTGGCTGTGGGTTCTCTACTTACAACCCACAACATATAACTTGCAACATTGATTTCATCCCCGGTTCAACCGTTCAAAATCCTCTATGGTATCAATATCAATGGCTCCCAGGCTAAACGGTACCGACATGACATCTTCCGGGTTGGCATTGATTACGGTTTTGGCACCTTCGCTGCCTGTTAGTTTCATTAATTGTAAGAAATACTTTTTATCAAACAAAGCGGGTACACCCAGTGTGTTTTTATATTCGCAGGCTACGATGCCAGAATCGTTCTCGGTTTTGCGCTCCGTTAACTGGTAAAGCAGCAGTGGGTCAACAAAGGGCTGGTCGCAAAGCATCAGGATTGCTGAGGTAACCAGGGGCTCTAAGTAAAGCAGTTGAGCTATCCCCAGGCGGATAGACGAAGCCATGCCTTCCTGCCAGTCGGGATTATAAATAATGTTAATTTGCTGATCGGATATGTTGGGGCGTATCTGGCCTTCGTTGGCGCCCAACACTACTACCGCGCAATCGCAACAGGCCGAAGTTAAAGCGGTTTGTATAGCGCGTTGCAATAATGTTTTGCCCTGGTAAACCAGGTTTTGTTTTGGCGATCCGAAACGGCTTGATGAGCCTGCAGCCAGTATGATTATCCCCGTCATTCGTTTTCTTCAGTTTGGTTACGGCATATGTTGATGTACAATTTGCTGCGGCACATGGTTATGGATAGTAGTTTTATAACGTAGCGATGTTCCTGTGCGGCCCTTTAGCACCGCCTGCATTTCGGCAATGATAGAGAGGGCAATTTCATCGGCATTTTCAGATCCTATATCCAAACCCGCTGGCCCAAATACGCTTTCCAATTGCTGCGGGGTGGTTGTTATGCCTTCACCGGCAAACTCGTCCAACATTCTTTGTAATCGTTTTTTGGGTCCCAGTACCCCGATGTAGGAGGGGCTGAGCGGCAGTAGCTGCTTTAATACGCAGGCATCGTAATTATAGTTGTGTGTCATCAAAATAATTACAGTACGCTCATCTATTTTTACATATTGTAAAGCATGTTCCGGTTTGGATATGGTGATTTTGCCCGCCTGTGGGAACCGTTCAGGAACTGCATAGTTGGCGCGGCCATCTACCAGGTAAATTATCCAGCCCAGTGCAGCGGCAATCTGCGCCAGCGGGATAGCATCGTTACCGGCGCCAAATATTACCAGCGATACGGTGGGCTGCATCAACTCAATAAAGCAGGTAAACTTATCGCCATATAAATAGGTTTTGGTAACCGAATTACCATTGGCCAAAACATGCTTGGCATCTTGCAGCAGGGCGTCCTTAATAGCCTCATCGGGGAATTGGCCGGTTATTTCTTCGTCCTTATTCAACAATAAGCACGTGCCTGGCTGCGGGGCCTGTTTATCGTTCATAGTAAACAGGGTGATGAGTACCACAGGTTCGCGTTTGCTTAAAAATTGTTTAAATAGCTGTATGGGGTTGTCCTGCCTATCAGCAAAAATAGGTTCAATCATAATGTGGATAATGCCATTGCAGCCCAGGCCAACACCAAACTTGGCGTCGTCATCGTCGGTGGTATCGTAGGTAACCAGCATGGGTTTGTTTTGGGCCATCACCAGGCGGGCTTTGCGCAGGGCATCGCCCTCCAGGCAGCCGCCGCTAATGGCGCCGGTAAGCTGCCCGTCTTCGGTGATGAGCATGCGGGCGCCGGCGCGGCGATAGGATGAACCTTCTACATGTACAACGGTAGCCAGCGCGGTTTGCCGGCCTGCATTATGCGCTACATCAAACGCGGTTATGATATCTTTAAGTTCTTTCAATGTCTAATTCGTTTACGCTTTTTTATAGTTGTTTGGGTATCGGGGGGCCACAATTCTAACCACGTTATATTTTTGACGCTGCCGCTGTACACACCCATATGTCCATTCATGTGGCTATTAAATATACCATCGATTATTACATAATGATTATTGTATTTTTTTAAACTATCTATTGCCAGTCGCGAAATATCTATCCAAACAGCATTTTTTGTTATCACATTATTCAAATCCTCTTTGTGCAAGAATAAAGCTGTTCCCTCAAAGTATAAAGTTATATATCCTACAATTCTTACTTTTTTTCCATCATATTTTTCTGGTGTTGCAATCAAATTGATGATAGAAAGAATCTCCGGCTCATGGTAACCTGAGGTGTCAATGTTGTGGACGGATGCGTTTCTATTTATTCGCGGTCCATTGTAGTGCCTCAACAAAAAACCGCTTACCATTAAAAATAAAAAGATGACTGCTTTCATGTGTATGCTTTAGGTAAGGGTACGCACAAATCAATATAACGATAAAATACGTTACGATTGTTGAATATCATCAATTTTCCTCCAACAAAAAAGTACATTTAAACCACAAAGTTCAAATTTGTAATTTTTACTTTTACAGTAACGATCAATCAAACTCAAAAACATCAAATTTGTTAATTAAATTACAAACGCAGTAAATTTTTTTCACTTGTTAACAGATAACCACGGCCGAAATATCAATTACCTGCGTCTGGCAGTTACAGACCGATGCAACCTGCGCTGTTTTTACTGCATGCCCGAGGATGGGCTGAACTGGCTATCGCGTAAAGAGCTCATGAGCTACGAAGAAATGCTGCAAGCCTGCGCGCTGCTGGTGAAAATGGGCATCCAAAAGATCAGGATAACCGGCGGCGAACCCTTTGTACGCAAGGATATTATGCAGTTGCTTACTTCGATATCTAAATTGGATGGTTTGCAGGAGTTAAGCCTCACTACCAATGGCGTATTAACCGCTCCCTACGTGCCGGAACTGAAGAAAATAGGTGTACGATCGGTAAACCTGAGCCTGGATACGCTGGATGCCAATCGTTTTTTTACTATTACACGCCGCGATGAGTTTGCCAATGTAATGGCTGCGCTGGAGGCTTTGTTGCAACATGATATTGAGGTGAAAATAAATGCTGTGGTAATGGATGGCAAAAACACCCAGGATATTATCCCGCTGGTAGAGATGACCAGAGATTTACCAGTAAGCGTAAGGTTTATTGAAGAAATGCCTTTTAACGGCGACGGCCATTTATATAACGGCCTGCAATGGGATTACGTACGGATACTGGAAGAGATCAAAACGAAGTATCCACAGATACAGAAGATAGGCGATCCGGCTTATTCCACCTCTTATAACTACCAGGTACCGGGGCACAAAGGTACCGTTGGCATCATAGCTGCGTACTCGCGTACGTTTTGCGGTACCTGCAACCGTATCAGGATAACCCCGCAAGGCGAACTGAAAACCTGCTTATATGATGATGGCGGATTAAATATTAAGGACCTGATGCGCGCCGGAACAAGCGAAGATGATCTTAAACTTGTTTTACTGAATGCCTTCGGCAATCGTGCCGCAGACGGTTGGGAAGCCGAAAAAAAACGTATTGTGCATCCCGGAATCCATGAATCGATGGCTACTATTGGAGGGTGAAAATGCCGAAAGCTTAAGGCAGAAAGCCCAAAGCAAAAAAATCAGCCAATACGCTGGTTTATTTATATTGAAGTACAAGTAAGCTTTAGGCTTTCTGCCTTCAGCTTTAAGCTAAAAAAGCCTATAAAAATGACCACTGTTGAACAAGCCGAAAAGCTAATATTGACCCGGTTAAGGGACTACGGCAACGAAACCGTCACTTTTGAACACACCCTGGGTAAAGTATTGGCAGAAGATATCAAAGCCGACCGCGACCTGCCTCCCTTTAACCGGGTAACCATGGATGGCATAGCGGTAAGCTACGCAGCTATAAAAAATGGTGTCGATACATTCCACATAAAGGCAACCCAGGCCGCGGGCGATGAACCTGTGGAGATTGATGAACCGAACGAATGCATCGAGATTATGACCGGGGCGGTGTTACCGGCATCGGCAGATACCATAATTCGGTACGAGGATGTTGAGATAAAGGATGGTTTGGCAGGCATTCACGCAGAAAATATCAGGCGGGGGCAAAATATTCACGTGCAGGGTATAGATAAAAGACAGGGGGAGGTGCTGGCATTAGCCGGCCAGGTAATTACACCGGCAATTATCGGCGTGGCGGCTTCGGTCGGGAAAACCCATCTGTTGATTAAGAAGATGCCAAGAGTTGTAATTATATCGTCGGGCGATGAATTGGTAAATGTGGATGAAATGCCATCGCCATACCATATCCGTAAATCAAACAGCTACACCGTTAAGGCGGTTTTACAGCAGCATGGCTTACAGCCGGATGTTTTGCACATCCCGGATGATCCTGAAATAACCAAAACGCAGATACAACACTGCCTGCAAAATTATGATGTGCTGTTGCTAAGCGGCGGTATCAGCATGGGCAAGTTTGATTATATCCCCCAGGCGTTGGATGATTTGCAGGTAACAAAGCTATTTCACAAAGTGGCCCAGCGCCCGGGCAAGCCGTTTTGGTTTGGCCAATACCAGGATAAGGCATTGGTTTTCGCTTTCCCCGGCAATCCGGTAGCGACCTTTATGTGCCTGAACAGGTATTTTTTAACGTGGCTAAAAGCTACTTTGGGTTTGCCTCAACAATTGCCGGTTTACGCTGTTTTAGATAAAGATTTTAAGTTTGAGCCAGCTTTGCAATACTATTTGCAGGTAAAGCTGCATAGCAATACCCAGGGCCAACTGATGGCATCGCCCGTTGAAGGAAATGGTTCGGGCGATTTTGCTAACTTAGCAGATACCGAAGCATTTTTAGAATTACCCCTGGAAAGGAATGATTTTAAAAAAGGAGAAGTGTTTAGATTATATAGATTTCACCGATAGGAAAACGATTTCACCGATTTTGTCTGAACTCGGATTAAACAGATTTATCAGATTGAATTTGTAAACAACTAATAGGAATAAAGAAAATAAGTGTAACTTATTTCAGGACGAGAAAACTTAAAATCCAAAAAATCTGATAAATCCAACGAATCCCGGTTCAGACAAAATCAAAAAAATCGGTAAAATCACTCAAAAAATCAGTGTAATCCCAATAAAGCAATGTTAACCCACATAGATAAACAAGGCAACCCATCCATGGTTGATGTATCTGCAAAGCAGGTTACACACCGCACAGCTACAGCACGCAGCATTGTGGTGCTTCCAGATGAAGTTTTGCAGCATTTGGCAGATGGTGATCTGATCAGCAAAAAAGGGCCGGTATTTCAAACAGCAATCATCGCGGGCATCATGGCTGCCAAAAAAACGGGCGACCTTATTCCGCTTTGCCACCCGCTGGGAATGGATAATTGCAGCGTTACCGTGCAGGTGAACGAACAACAGGAAGTTGTGATAGAATGTACAGCCAGCATAACTGCTAAAACAGGTATCGAGATGGAGGCACTGGTTGGCGCATCTGTAGCGGCGCTTACTGTTTATGATATGTGCAAGGCCATGAGCCACGATATTGTGATAAAAGAAACCAAACTGATAGCAAAAACAGGAGGTAAACGTGATTTTAAACGAGCATAACCAGCCCGAAAAAAAGCATAAAAAGCATGCTAAGCTGGTGCGGCCGGCCATAGGTAGTTTTGGCCGTAATGAATGGGCCATTGTTGGCGGGCCATGTACGGTTATCAAACTACTGGCCGACGATGTGATAGCAGCGCTATCGTCAACATATAAATGTGCTTATGCAGATACATCGCACAATGATGATATTACTTTGGTTCCGGGCCGCCTGGCGAGCGGCGCCATTTTGGATTATAGCGACCAGGTGAACTACCAGCAATTCAACTTTCAAAACCCGCTGATGCCCTACCAGCTTAAACAGCAATTTACCAATGCCGATGTGGTACTGGTGAACGGTAACCATCAGCAGGCCAAAGCGCAGGTAGTTATTATCGATATCAATAAAAAAGCATCGTTGCAAAAAAGAGTTGAGCAATTGACCAACGTACAGCTGTTTCTGCTGGCCGATAACAGCGATGATCTTTTTGATTTTATAAAGGAAACCATTCCCTGCTGGCAGCAAATTCCGGTTTATAAATTAACCGACCGGGACAAGATCATAGCATTTTTTGAAGCTAACCTGAAACAAGCCAGACCTGTACTAAATGGCCTGGTACTCGCGGGCGGCCAAAGTCTGCGCATGGGCGTTGATAAAGGCAATATTAACTGGCATGGCAAGCCGCAACGGTATCACATGGCCGATATGCTACAGCCATTTTGTAACCAGGTATTTATATCGCACAGGGAAGGCCAACTGGCTGAAACCGACGAGCCGTACCCGGTTTTGCAGGATACCTTTACCGGGCTTGGCCCGTACGGGGCGATATTATCTGCTTTCAGGGAAAACCCAGATAGCGCCTGGCTGGTAATAGCCTGTGATTTGCCTTTAATGGACGATGCCTCTTTACGCAATCTGGTGGCCTGGCGCAATAGCTCGTCAGTTGCTACCGCTTACCATAGCCCTGTTACCGAATTTCCTGAGCCGTTGATAGCTATCTGGGAGCCTAAGAGTTATCCAATACTATTATCGTTCCTGGCACAGGGGTATTCCTGCCCGCGGAAGGTATTGATCAATACTGATATCACCCTGTTAAATGCACCCGAGCCAGAAGCGTTAACCAACGTGAATACGCCTGAAGAGATGGAGATTGTAAAAAGGGTAATTCACCAAAAATTAGCAGCCAACTTATGACCGATAATGATTTAAGATACAGCTGCCAGATAGCCTTACCGGGTTTCAGCGAAGCCGCCCAGCAGCTTTTGCAGCAAGCCAAAGTATTGATAGTGGGGGCAGGCGGATTAGGCTGCCCTTCAGCGCAATACCTTACCTCCACAGGTGTAGGAACAATAGGTATTGCCGATTTTGATGTAGTTTCCATCAGCAACCTGCACCGGCAGATCTTGTACACACCAGGCGACGTGGGCATGCAGAAAGCTGTTTTGGCCTGCCAACGTTTGCAACAGCAAAACCCCGGCGTAAAACTGGTGCCTTATACAAACAAGATCACATCTGACAACGTACTGGAAATTGTTAGCCAATATGATATTGTAGTGGATGGTACCGATAACTTCGAGACGCGATATTTATTAAATGATGCCTGTGTAATAAGCGGGAAACCCTTGGTTTACGGCGCTATCTACCAGTTTGAAGGCCAGGTTGCTGTGTGGAACGTGCCCTGTAAAGATCAGCAGCGTTCGCCCAATTACCGCGATCTGTTCCCGCAGGTTGATGCTACCCAAATTCCTAATTGTACCGAAGGTGGGGTGATACCAACCCTGGCCGGCATAATTGGCTGTATGCAAGCCAATGAAGTGATAAAATACATTACCAAAACCGGCGAGTTACTGGCAGGTAAAGTATTGATTTTTGATGCACAAAGCATGCAAAGCCGCATCATTAAGATAGGATCGGTCACCAAAACCAACATCAGGCGTTTGGCAACTACGGTTAATATCCCCACCATTACTGCTGACGAACTTAAAACCCGGATGGAGGAAGATAGCACTATAGAACTGATTGACGTACGTACCGAACAAGAGCGCGATGCCTATGATATAGGCGGTACCCACATGCCCCTGGATGAATTGGAAAGCTACCTGCCTTATTTTGCAGGTACCAACACAAAAGTGTTTTATTGCGCCACCGGTAAAAGGAGTGGTGAAGCAGTAAAGCTGATCCTAAAAAAAATCCCCGAAGCCGATGTATGGTCGTTAGAAGGCGGATTACACGAATTTTAATTACACGAATTGCACGAATTTTGATTACACGAATAGCACGAATTTTTTCGAATTACACGAATCTTGTATGGTCAAAATAAATAGTTTTTTTTTAGACTTTCGGGGTTAGAATTTGGGGCTTATTTAGCCTTTAGCCTTTAGCCTTTAGCCTTTAGCCTTTAGCCTTTAGCCTTTAGCCTTTAGCCTTCCTCAAGGATGCGCAGCCACCCAAACGTCTCCATCTTCAAAAGCTTCTTTTTTCCAGATAGGCACAGTTTGCTTTAAGGTATCTATAATGTAACGGCAGGCATCAAATGCAGCATCCCGGTGCGCGGCGGATACGGCTATGACTACCGGCACTTCGCCAACCTTTAATTCGCCGGTGCGGTGGTGGATCAATATTTTTTGTACAGGCCACTTATCAAAAGCCTGGCCGGCTATCTTTTGCATTTCGGTGATGGCCATAGGTTCGTAGGCCTCAAAATCGAGCTTTAGCACAGTCTTGCCTTTGGTAGCGTTGCGTACCGTTCCAATAAACACATCTATCCCTCCAGATTCGGGCGACATGATCCAATTGATACAAGCCTGAATATCCAGGGTTTCTGCGGATAATATTATTTGCGTGTTGCTCATGCGTGTCGGTCGGCTAATGATTTCATTAAATATTTTGGCGATTCCTGGTAACCCTGCCGGTAATAAAACCGGTGCGCGTCAATCCGGCGGGAATGGCAATGTACTTCAATCCGGTCGCATTTCCTTGCTATCGCTAAATCGGTAAAATACTCTTCCAGGGCCTTGCCAACTCCCAAGCCACGGGCATTTTCATCTACGGCAAAACAGCTTATCCGTGCAAAATCACCCTTAACTACCAACTGAGTCAAAAAATCAAAAGCTATAAAGCCCAAAACTTTGCCATCCAACTCATAAACCAAAACCTCCGATTGCGGCTGGCCCAGCATTCGTTCTAAATTTGCCATCAAAAACTCTTCAGTACTGGGATAGCCCAGCTGGGTAAGTAAGTTTGATAACGTAGACTGATCTGCTAAGGTGGCTTTCCTGATGTTCATGTTTTTGACGGCAATCGATCTTAGAAGTAAAAATAAAAGGCAAGTAAAAAAAATATATGGCTGGTTTTCGGGTAGAAAAGATATCTCCCCCAAAAAACGTAGTTCCAAACCTACCCTCCGCTCACCGGGGGAATAATAGCTATTTCGTCCCGTTCGTGAATGGTATCTCCCGGCAAAGCATACTCGTTATTCACAGCCACCATGTACGATGCCAGTTGTTTTAAACGGGGGTACTGCTGCTCCAGCGCATATTTTAAATTGTAAATAGTAGCATCATTTGTAAGCTCCAAACTCACCAGTCCGCTGCCAAATATCTCCTTTGTAACACCAAATGCCAATACATTGATCTTCATACCCCAAAATTAGGGCAAAATAGGATAGAAATAGCGGGCTATGGTAAATTAATTGATACACCTAAAAACTCCCCCTTCAGGGGGCCGGGGGGCTAAACAACTTACCGTCTAAATTGTATATTTACATATGGCCGCCAATTCCCAACAACATATTCCTGTTATTAAAGTAAACGCATCGTCAAGTGTTATTACCGCCGATACCCTTGCCATAGAAGAACCATTAGAAATACGCCTGGAATACGGTGCTGAACATCAGCGCCATACACAAAATATATCGGTAACTATGCGTACGCCTGGCCACGATGCCGAACTGGCCAAGGGCTTTTTATTTACCGAAGGCGTTATAAAAAATGCAGATGATGTTGCCGCCGCAGCCCATTGTTTTATAGCCTGTGCCGAAAATAAAGACAACATAATACAGGTTACGTTAAACCCGGATATAGTACCCGGCCTGCAAAATACCGCGCGTAATTTTTATACTACGTCCAGTTGTGGTGTTTGTGGTAAAGGTTCTATCGATGCCATCCGCACGGTAAGTAGTTTTGCCGGGCAGTTGGCGGATGAGGATAGCATTTTAACGGATGTTTTACACCGGCTTCCTGCTATTTTGCAAACTCATCAGCGTGTTTTTGCCGATACAGGCGGCTTACATGCATCAGCCTTGTTTACTACCCAGGGTGAGCTTTTATTATTACGCGAGGATGTAGGCCGGCACAATGCCCTGGATAAATTGATAGGGGCGGCGCTTGGCTATGGCTGGTTGCCTTTACAGCAAACCGTACTGCTTTTAAGCGGCAGGGCAAGTTTTGAGCTGGTACAAAAGGCGGTTATGGCCGGCATTAATATCATTGCGGCTGTAGGCGCTCCGTCAAGCCTGGCCGTACAATTAGCCGAAGAATTTAATATTACACTGATAGGTTTCCTGCGCGATGAGCGTTTTAATATTTACACCGCGGCACACCGCGTATTGATACCAAATTATGAAAATACGTATTAAAGGCAATTCATTAAGATACAGGCTTACCAAAAGCGATGTAGCGCAACTGGCAGAGGAAGGCCACCTGCAGGAAGAAGTCGACTTTGGCAGCCAGCAGCTATACTATGCCATTAAAGTGGTTGAGGATGATCACCTGTCGTCGATATTCAGGGAAAATACCATTATCCTGTTTGTACCTAATGATGTGATCAAAGAGCTTGCCGAAACTGATAAGGTTGGTTTTGAAGGCAAACATGGCAGCCTGCATTTACTGGTAGAGAAAGATTTTACCTGCCTGGATAATGTAGCCGAAGATCAGAGCGACAACTACCCCAATCCTTTAGCCGATAAAAAGTGATGAGTAAGGATGCTAAAGAACAGCCGTCGGCAGAAAACCCTGAAGAACTGCTCGACCTGAAAATCAGTAAGCCAAAAGTATGGGCAGCCGGCATTCCCGCGGTAACTGTTGCTATGGTTGATATTTTGCAGGAATCCGGCTTTGTGCGCGGTATGGAAGGCCTGTTTAAAATGAACAAGAAGGACGGCTTTGACTGCTCTGGCTGTGCCTGGCCCGATCCGGATGACGACCGGTCGCCCATTGCCGAGTATTGCGAGAACGGGGCAAAGGCCTTTGCAGAGGAAGCTACAACCAAAAAACTCACAGCCGAATTCTTCGCGCAAAACGCAGTTGCCGACCTGGCCAAACTGAATGACTACGAGATAGGCAAAAAAGGACGGATAGCCCAACCCATGTACCTGCCAAAAGGAGCCACCCATTATCAACCCATTAGCTGGGACGATGCCTTTAAAAAGATAGCCGGTAAGCTCAATAGCCTTGCCTCACCAAATGAAGCTGCATTTTATACCTCTGGCCGTACCAGTAACGAGGCCTCTTTTACTTACCAGTTATTTGTAAGGGAGTATGGCACCAATAACCTGCCCGATTGCTCAAACATGTGCCATGAATCCACCGGTGTAGGTTTGGCCGAGGCGATAGGTATAGGCAAGGGCACAGTTACCCTTAATGATTTTTATGATACTGATGTAATCATCATTATAGGCCAAAACCCGGGCACCAACCACCCGAGGATGCTTACCGCGTTGGAAAAGGCTAAAAAAAACGGATCTAAAATAATTGCGGTAAACCCCTTGCACGAGGCCGGGCTGATGGGGTTTAAAAACCCGCAAACAGTAAAAGGTTTCCTGGGAATAACCACCCAACTGGCTGATTTGTACCTGCAGGTAAAGATCAACGGCGATATGGCCCTACTGAAAGCCATAGAAAAACTGCTGTACAAAGCTGAGCTTGAAACCCCCGGTAAGGTATTTGATCATGAATTTATCAGGAACAATACCGAAGGTTATGAAGCGTTCCTGAACCACCTCGACCAATTTGATATAAACCATTTGGCCAATGAGGCTGGTGTCCCCCTGGATCAACTACAGCAGGCTGCCGACATGCTGAAGAACAAAAGCCGCATCATTATTTGCTGGGCTATGGGCGTTACGCAGCATAAAAACGGGGTTGATACCGTAAAGGAGATAGTTAATCTTGCTATCCTGAAAGGTGCCGTAGGTAAGCCCGGCGCCGGTTTATGCCCGGTACGCGGTCATAGCAATGTACAGGGCAACCGCACCATGATGATATTTGATAAACCGCAGCCCCGGCAACTGGATAAGCTTAAAGAGGTTTTTGGCTTTGAGCCCCCGCGCAGCCATGGTTATGATGTGGTTGAAACCATACAAGCCATGCATGGGGGTAAGCTTAAAGTCTTTTTTGCCATGGGCGGTAACTTTCTTTCGGCTACGCCGGATACTACTTACACGGCCGAGGCCATGCGCAAACTGGAAATGTCGGTCCATGTATCAACCAAGCTTAACCGCAGCCATTTGGTGCATGGTTATGAGGCGCTTATTTTGCCAACCCTGTCCCGCAGTGATAAGGACATGGTTGGGGGCGAGGCTCAGTTCATCAGCTGCGAAAACTCGATGGGTGTGGTCCAGATGTCAAAAGGTATGCTTAAACCTGTTTCCAAAGATCTGCTGAACGAGAACCAGATAGTTTGTCGCCTGGCCAAAGCCACGTTGGGCAACCGCTCGGTGGTCGATTGGGATACCTATGCAAATAGCTATGACGCTGTGCGCGATGTGATTGCCAAAGTGATCCCCGGTTTTGAGGACTATAATCAAAAGGTGCGCATCCCCGCGGGTTTTTACCTGCCCAATGGTCCAAGAGTGGGTAAGTTTAAAAGTGCGCAGTATGGTGATAAAATAGGCTTTAATATTGCCGGTCTGCCCAGTCACCAAATGGCCGCAGGGGAATACCGCATGGGCACCATCCGCAGCCATGACCAGTTTAATACCACCATTTACGGGCTGAACGACCGTTACCGCGGAATCCACAACGAGCGCCGGGTGATATTCATGAACCCCAAAGACATTGCCAAAGCCGGTTTCAAGGAAGGGGAGCACGTAGACCTTTACAGTAACTTTGGCGGGGTTGAGCGTGTGGCCCGCCTGTTTGTGGTGGTTCCCTACAACATCCCCGAAGGCAACACCGCCACTTACTACCCCGAGGCCAATGTGCTGATCCCGATTGACAGCGTGGCGGAGAAAAGCAATACGCCTACTTCAAAACTGGTGTTTATCACTATGAAAAAGCATGAGCAGGATTGAAATAACAGTTTATTTAAACCATTCTTCGCCGCTATTTAAACGGACAAACATATCGGTAAATGATGTGCCAATTTCTATGTGATTTATTGCTTCTAAGCCAATAAAAGGGGAGAGCACTATCCGATACCTATCTCTATCAATAAATTCAATTGCTATAAACTCACCACCGCCATCGCCACCAATCATCAGGGTATTTGGTAGTATCGACGTAATTTCATAATCTATATTTCGACGCAAGATGGAATCGATATCTTCAAGAACAACATATTCGGGTCCAACAAAATTTTCAAATGCTTCGTAATTTTCAAGGAAATACCGGTAATCATAAGGTAACCGGAAATTTATCGTAGCTTCAACGGTGTCTATAGTTGTCAAGGCTGAACCAGTTCGTTTTTTAGCGCCGTATAGTAATAAAATTTCTTCTATCTGCATATCTTAATTTAGAATTAAATCCACAAAGCTCCTAACGCAAACAGCAACGCAACCGTCATAACCAACGCCCCCAGCTTTAAAAACGTCCAAAAGCTTACATCCAGCCCCTCGCGGCGGAGGGCAACCAGCCATAAAATGGTAGCCAGCGAACCTGTTACCGACAGATTCGGTCCCAGGTCGATGCCAATGAGTACCGAACTTTTGATTATTTCGGGTACATTACCTTGTACAACATTGCCTGCTATTAATCCGGCGGGCAGGTTGTTCATCAGGTTACAGGCAAAGGCGGTAATTAAGCCGCTGCTCCAGGCCGTTGCATTTACAGCGTGGGCGGCATTTTCATGAAGCAGGGCCGTTAGACCTTCTATAATACCGGTTTTGCCCAGTGCCTCCACAATAATAAATAACCCGGCAACCAGGGGCAGCACAGCCCAGGAAACTCCTTTAACAACCAACCATGGATTTTTTTTACCCCTGATAATTACAATGGCCGATGTTAAAATTCCTGTAATGGCAGTGGGTAGGCCTAATTGAATATCAATTGCTGATGCAACCAGCAAAATAACAGCTGTTGCACCTATGCCAATGATAGCTGTTTTGCCGCCCTGCGCCAAAACCGGGATAGTTATATCTGTTTCAATTTTTGCTTTTAAAGCCTCACGCTGGGTAAAGCGCAACATAATATAAGTAACCGTAATGGCAAAAAACGAAGGCAAAAGATATTGCGCCAGCCAATGTAACAGCGGCGGCATATGGCTTCCATAAATTACCAGGTTGGCCGGGTTTGATATGGGCAATACAAATGAGGCGGCATTGGCTATAAACGCGCAAATAAACAGGTAGGGCAGGGGCTTATCAACCTTAGCAGCCCTTACAGCAGCTGCCACAGCGGGGGTAAGTACAACAGCAGTGGCATCGTTCGATAAAAAGACAGTAACCACTACGCCAACAAGGTATATGAGCAGGAAAAGCCTGCTTGCCGACCCGTTGGCCATCCGGGTGGCGTGGGCGGCCAGCCAGTCGAACAGTTTTTCTTCGCGTGCGGTTTCGGCAAGCAGCATCATGCCGGTTAAAAAAAGGTAAACATCGGTACCCTTGGCTATGCCGGTCAATCCATCCCCTAAGGTAATTAACCCAAAAATAACCAGTAGCGCCGCGCCCAATACGGCCCACCAGGCTTCGGCTACCTTAAACGGCCTGGTAATAACGCCTGCAATGGCTAAAAATGAAATGGTCCAGATGTAAATGTGCGTCATATAATATTTGCCCAAAGCAGCCAGTTGCAATAAAACCGGCCGGCCAATTTAGTGAAACGGGCTTAAATTCAGGGAACGATTAGCGCGATTGGTATGGAATCGTATTGATAGAAGCTAAAAGCATAATGCACAAAGCTTAAAGCTAACTAATTGATATTCAGAACTACCGTCATTGCGAGGTGCGAAGCAATCCCCGACATGCTAAGTCCTACAGAGTTGGTGATTGCTTCGTACCTTATAATGACATCGATATAAGTTATTGATTATCAAGCGTATTTTTTTTCCCCTCTCGAGAGGGGGCGGGATGGGAAGTGCGTTGGCAGGGGTGTGTTTTTCCGCGTTTCATTGCGTGTGCATAAACACACCCCTCCGCCCCTCTCAAGAGGGGAATCGCACATTTCCGCCGCTTTTAAAAGGGATCCGCAAAATTTCGTCTCTACATTTAGCCTCATTTGCAATCATGTCATCTCCATTTTTTTTGGTTTTACCTGATGGTTACTCGCAATGACGGCGGTTTAGGACATTGATTTAATTATATTTTGTTGTGCGTCACAATAGTTTTTTTAGGTTTTATCTGGGGGGCTGACCCGCTTATTTATCCAGCTTAAACCGCACAGTAACGCTGTTTTGCCCGCGGTAATATTTTCCGGTAATAACCCCCGGCATTTTATCATACGAATCCTGGATGTTAGCAAGCACAAAATATTCAATATTTTGGACGTATCGTGATTGGAACATCATGTGGCCACCTGCATCGGCGTGGCCGCTGTTTGCATAATAGGTTACGCTGCCCACTTGTATCTGGCTTGCACCGCTAAAACCGTTGGCCAGGCTAAGTTTAATTTGTTTGCCACGTAAACTTGCCGTGTAAATTGCAGTACGCTGCTGGGCAAAACCTACAAAAGGTAATACTATTAACAACAGGATAATTAAAACTTTAGGCCGCATAAAATTGGTTTATAAACAATAGTACGGGCAAGGCCGTGTGCAGGTTACAAAATAAATTCAAAAGTCAAAATTCAAAAGTCAAAAATTGACTGCCTGATTTAGGCATCATTTTAAGTTCATAAGTTTATCGATAAAATAAATAATAAATAAAACACACCGGCGAATAATTAAGTTTTTACTCACCACTCACCACTCACCACTCACCACTCACCACTCACCACTCACCACTCACCACTCACCACTCACACTTTCTACCTTTCGCCTTTAACCTTTCCCCTTTCGCCTTTAACCTTTCCCCTTTCCCCTTTCGCCTTTCACACCACCTAAATAAACATCCATTCAAACAAAACCCGCGTCCGGCGTATTAATTAATAAAAAAATATTATGTCATTTGATCAATACCACGAACCGGCAAACGAGTTATCGGCCGAGACCCGTACTTTTGCCAGGATGATTGTTTCGCTCACCGAGGAGGCCGAGGCCATTAACTGGTACGAGCAACGGATAGCTGTAGAAACAGACCAGGACGCCAAAGCCATTATGCAAAATGCCCAGCAGGAGGAGTTTAAACATTTTGGCATGGACCTTGAATTTTTGCTGCGTAAAAAGCCCGTTTGGCGTACCACTTTAAAAGCCATCCTGTTTCAGAAAGGGGATATTGTTGAACTGGGCAGCAAAGGCGAAGAGGCTGCAGAGGACTAAACTATTTTTACCATGAGTAACGAACGAATAAAACTGGTGCAAGGCGATATTACCAAAATTAAGGCCGATGCCATTGTAAATGCTGCCAACACATCATTATTGGGCGGCGGGGGAGTTGACGGCGCCATTCACAGGGCGGGAGGCAAAGCCATACAGGAAGAGTGCATCCAGATTCGTAACCGGCAGGGCGGCTGCAAAACAGGCGAGGCGGTAATTACTACAGGCGGTAACCTGCCTTCCAAATATGTTATCCACACTGTCGGGCCGGTTTACAATAACGGCGCCAAAGGCGAGGATGGGTTGCTGGCATCGGCCTATTTAAACAGCCTTAAACTGGCCGCCGAAAACCATGTGGAAACCATTGCTTTTCCTAATATCAGCACGGGGATTTACCATTTCCCCAAAATGAAAGCGGCAAGCATCGCCATAAAAACAGTACAGGATTTTCTGGCGGAAAACGACAGTATTAAAGAGGTAGTTTTTGTTTGTTTTGATGACGAAAACTGTGGTATTTACCAGGGCTTGCTCTGAATGAGTCATGGTATATGTCATAACTTCAAAACATAATCCGATTTTCTGCTTCACCGTTATCGTTAATCTTAGGTAATATTAAACAGTCAGCAAGTCTATCATTAATAACGAAGAGAAAAAATTATAACTTAAATTGATATTTAGCATTTACTGATACTTTATACCTATCTGTAGTATTATTTACTATTGTTTTAAGGCTATAGGGGATTACGCTTAAATATTTGGCAGTGCTCAGTTTAAAAATTTCTTGAAATACTTTGAAATACAAGGTTGTTTTGATAGCTTTGAATAGCAAAGTACTTTTATTAATTGAAAAAACGCAACAGCATGAAAATTTCAAGAACAAAATTCGTTATTCTCTTCCTCGTTTCGGTGTTTGCCTTTCAATTTATCTCTAATTCACTTTTAGGATCCGAAGTTCGGCTTTTTCCTATAAATGGCGAGTGGTTCCCGGGAGCCGGATCACCAATAGCCTGGAAGCGCATCGTATCAGCAATTTTATTCCCTTTCAAAATTGTTTTGATAGGACCCTTATCGCCTTTATTTACAGACCCGGATCCTGCACCCCCGATTTTGGTTTTCGCGTTTGCTTTATACTGGGCTGCTATCGCAATAGTTCTTTATTATCTCCTCTGTAAAATAATCCGACTTAAAAAAAATGAAATTTAACAATTATGAACAGAATTGAAGAAATATACTACGAGGCAAAGACTGACGAGTGGTTCAAACGGTTTGCTGTTTTTTGCCGCATCGCCTTAGCAGCGAGCTTTATTCCGGCAGGCTTCGTAAAAATCATGGGCGAACGGTTTGCAGCCGGTCTGCCGTATAACAACCCTTTAGGACATTACTTCGATGCCTTACACCTAACAGGATATTACTATACCTTTATAGGAATTGTTCAAATTATAACAGCTATATTATTACTTATCCCGAGAACTTCCCTTCTTGGCGCATTGATGTATTTTTCCATCATCGTCAATATTTGTGCGCTCACTTATGCAACCCGCTTTGATGGTACCCGGGCCGTCACGATGATGGTATTGGCTAGCTTATTTTTATTAATTTGGGATTATGACCGTTTAAAACATATTTTGCCATTTAAGCAGCCTAAAACAGGGGCCTCGATGTTAAAAAGACCTTTGGGTAAGCGCCTCCGGCTTCTGTTTTTCGGAGGTTCCTTCGCAGTTGTAGCCTTTATCATTATCGGTACTTTCTATTTATTTGAGATTGTGCCGGGCAACTCTGAAGCTGTGTGCAGAAATCAATGTGCATCCACCAAAAACCCCGCGGCTTGCGAAATTTTCTGCGACTGCATTTATAAAAAGGGTCAACCGCTGGATAGTTGTTTGGCAACTTTTGATAAGGCGAAAGATATTCGCAAATCTGGTGGGAAGTAACACAAAGTGTAACGCAATAGCATGCAATGATTTTCCATCTTTTTAGAAAAGGCGTTAGTCACACGGGTGAACTAAAATATTTATTTTAAACTGATACACTACCAAATATTTATTTATGTTAGCTACATGCACCCGGTTTTAAAACAATACTTTTCTGGTAAAATTAATCTTTCTGCCGGGCACGAGGCATTGATTGAGCGCTGTTTTAAATTGAAACATGCCAGTCGTAACGAGATCCTGGTACCAAAGGGCAGTGTAGCCAAAAATATCTACTTTGTTATTAAGGGCTGCCTGAGGGTTTTCCTGATTGATGACCAGGGGAGCGAGTCTACCCGGTTTTTGATATTTGAAAACAATATGGGAACGGCTTTTCCAAGTTTTATCAACGGCACACCGTCCCTGGCAGCTATTCAAAGCCTGGAGGCATCAGAACTGCTGGTGCTAAGCCGCCACGACAGGGACCTCCTGCTAAAGGAGATTCCCGGCTGGGAAACCATGTACCGCATAGGGCTTGAGCAGGATTATATTGCATCCATCCAACGGATAGAGAGCCTGATCACCATGGATTCAAAAGCACGGTACCAGGTGCTGATGGATACCCGGCCGGATATCATCAGGCGTTTGCCCAACAAAATAGTGGCCGATTACCTTGGCATCTCGCAGGAAACGCTCAGCCGGCTGAAAGCCCACCGGCCCTCAAAAGCCTAAGCCCCCGCGAACTTTCAGCTCGTGGGCCATATGGTTTCAGCTTTCAGCTGAACTTATGCCAAAGGCTTAAACCAGGTTAACCCACGAGTTACGCTAACGCTAACCTCGCGGGAGTTTGTGCTTGGCCGCTAAACCAATGACTAATGACTAATGACAACTGACCAACCTGATTTATTGACAATTGTCAATCTTTTTAACAACGATAAACACTTGATTTGTACTATTAAAACCATCAAAATTATGTACAGGCAAATTATAACCTTCTTTATATTTTTACTATCAGGTAATGTCGTTTTAGCGCAAACCAATATTGGCCAGCGCACTTTTCAGTTTAAAGACCAAAAGCGTAACCGCCCGGTAACAACCGAGGTTTGGTACCCCACAACAGATTCGGTAAAACAGGCCGATAAATACTTTTCGCCATTTACCCGTGTGCAAACCGTGCGCAACGGAAAACTGCCAGCGGGTAAGTTACCGGTTATTATGCTATCGCACGGTACCGGCGGCGGCCGGTTAACGCTGGAATGGCTGGCGGCAGCACTGGCGCAAAGCGGTTTTATAGTGGTGGCGGTTGACCACTGGGGCAATACTTACGATAACAAAATAAAGCTGGAGTTTTTAAAGGCCTGGGAACGGCCGCAGGACATTAGTTTTGCATTAACGTCGCTACTGAACGACCGGGATTTTGAGGCGGTTATAGATACCGGCAGGATAGGAGCGGCCGGTTTTTCACTCGGCGGATTTACGGTAATAGCGCTTGCAGGCGGCGAAGTTGATTTTGATGTATTACGCAATTATTATAAAACCGCTGGCCGTAAAGAAATTGAGATTCCCGAATATCCCGGCCTTTTAAAATCGCTGGATGACAGTACTCTGTTGGCCGCATCAAAACATTACCCTCCGCTGAAAGATAAACGGATAAAAGCATTCCTCTCTATCTCGCCGGCCATGGGCCCGGGTTTTGTTAATAAGCAGCAGGTAAAAAATATCAGCGGACCGGTTTATATAATAGGTTCGCAAAGCGACAGTATAGCGCCGGTAAAAACCAATGCCATCCATTACCACCAATTAATAAAAGGATCGCAGCTATACATTAACCCCGGCAAAACCGGGCATTATGTAATGTTATCAGAAGCCATTGAGCCCGTTAAGAAAGAAGCGCCAATATTGTTTGCCGATGATCTATCTGTAGACAGGCATGCCGTGCACCTGAAGGTTGATAGTTTGGCGGTGGCCTTTTTTACGAAAACGTTGTAGCTACCCGTAGCACCAAAGGGGAGCGAAAATATAATGGCGACGAGTTTGTATTTGTCGCCTTTTTTTGCACTGTTTTTGAACATTTTTGTATTAAAATTAAAACGGTTGCCCTTAACTGTGAGTTTTTTTGGATGCGGAATGAAAGTTTTCCGAGACATATAAATATTATATAAAGCATTGAAAATGAGGCACTATGGTGTTCCGCTTTTGTTTTTTTAAAAATACAACTCATTGATTATCAATACTAATGCGTTCCAGAGCGCTCCGGGTGTTCCATGCGTTCCGGTGGAACGCTTGGCAAATCAAAAAATTCCCCTTCTTCATGGGGCCGGGGCATTGTAACAGCTTCGTGATATTTTTCAGGCATTGCCCAATTCTCCTATATTTGAAATACAAACCGCAATTCATCTACATGAGAAAAAAGTATTACCTGCCGCGCATTTGCATGGCAACGGCAGTGGCTGCCGGGTTCACCTTATCAGCATCGGCACAACAAAAAAATATTTATCATAAAGGCTGGATAGACTTTAACAAAAATGGTAAAATGGATGTGTTTGAAGATCCATCTCAAACCATTGATAAACGCGTTGCCGATTTACTGGGCCAGATGACCGTTGATGAAAAAACATGCCAGATGGCCACCTTATACGGCTACAAACGGGTGCTGAAAGATGAAATGCCTGTCGCCAACTGGAAAAACGAGATCTGGAAGGATGGTATAGCCAATATAGATGAGGAACTAAATAACCTTACATCGCATACTGATGATGCGCCCACGCAATATTCGTTCCCCTTTAGCAAACATGCATCGGCAATTAATACCGTACAAAAATGGTTTGTGGAGGAAACCCGCATGGGTATCCCGGTTGATTTTACCAACGAGGGTATTCATGGCTTAAACCATGACCGCGCCACGCCTTTACCAGCGCCTATCAGCATTGGCAGCACTTTTGATAAACAACTGGTACGCCAGGCAGGCCAAACCGTAGGTCGCGAAGCCAAAGCTTTAGGCTATACCAACGTATATGCCCCCATACTCGACCCCGCCCGCGACCAGCGCTGGGGCCGCGTGGTTGAGTGTTATGGCGAAAACCCTTTCCATATTGCCGAAATGGGCAAGCAAATGGTTTTAGGCATACAAGAGGAAGGCGTTGCATCAACATTAAAGCACTTCGCGGTATATAGTGTGCCTAAAGGAGGGCGCGATGGTGCAGCACGCACCGATCCGCATGTGGCCCCGAGAGAGATGCACCAGGTTTATTTGTATCCCTTTCGCCGGGTTATCCAGGAAGCGCACCCTATGGGCGTAATGAGCAGTTATAATGATTGGGATGGCGTGCCCGTTACCGGTAGTTATTACTTTTTAACGCAATTGCTGCGGCAGCAATTTGGCTTCAATGGCTACGTGGTAAGCGATAGCGAAGCGGTTGAATACCTTTATTCCAAGCACCATGTAGCAGCCGATTATAAAGAAGCGGTAAGGCAGGCGGTTGAGGCGGGCCTTAACGTGCGCACCAACTTTACCATGCCGCAAACCTTTATTTTGCCGCTGCGCGAGTTGATTAAAGAAAACAAGATCTCGATGAAGGTAATAGATTCGCGGGTGGGCGATGTGTTGCGGGTAAAATTTCGTTTGGGTTTGTTTGATAGTCCTTATGTTAAAGATCCAAAAGCTGCCGATAAAGTTGTACATACAGCAGATGATGCTGCCATGTCGCTGAAAATGAACCGCGAATCGATGGTGCTGTTAAAAAACGAGGGCAGCCTGTTGCCTTTGGACAAAACGAAATATCCGAATATACTGGTTACCGGTCCGCTGGCCAGGGAATCCAATTATGCTACCAGCCGGTATGGGCCTTCGCATAACCCGGTTACCAGTGTGCTTGATGGTATTAAAAAGTATGTTGGCGCGGGCGTTAAGGTAAACTACGCCAAAGGCTGCGATATGATTGACGCTACATGGCCCGAAAGCGAGATAATTGAAACACCATTAACAGTACAGGAACAAGCAAGTATCGATTCGGCAGTTATGCTGGCAAAACAATCGGATATTGTTATTGCTGTTGTGGGCGAGGATGTAGATAGGGTAGGCGAAAGCCTGTCGCGCACCGGGTTAAACCTTCCGGGCAGGCAATTAAAGCTCATCCAGGCCTTACAGGCAACCGGCAAGCCGATGGTAATGGTGATGATAAACGGGCAGCCGCTTACCATCAACTGGGAAAATAAGTATGTGCCTGCCATTTTAGAGGCCTGGTTCCCCAGCGTACAAAGCGGGCAGATAATTGCCGAAACTTTGTTTGGCGATAATAACCCTGGCGGCAAATTGCCAATCACTTTCCCTAAAACTACCGGGCAAATTGAGTTTAACTTTCCGTTTAAACCTAATTCGCAGGCAAGCCAAAAGGGGCAGAACAGCTGGGGCAAAACCAGCGTAAACGGCGCTTTGTATCCTTTTGGTTATGGCTTAAGCTATACCAAATTTGAATATAGCAACCTGGTAGTATCGCCTGAACAGGAAAATTCGGAGGGAGATGTACAGGTAAGCGTTGATGTAACCAACACCGGCGCCCGCACGGGCGATGACGTGGTGCAACTGTACCTGAAGGATGAAGTAAGCAGCGTAACTACCTACGAGTATGATTTGCGCGGTTTTGAACGGGTAAACCTTAAACCCGGCGAAAAAAAAACCGTACAGTTTACCCTTCACCCTGATGACCTGGCCTTGCTTGATAAAAATATGAACTGGACCGTTGAACCCGGTAAGTTTATGGTGATGATAGGCAGTTCATCGGAAGATATTAAGCTGAAAAAGGAGTTTGAGGTGAAGTAAAGAGCCTTTTTTAAAAGCGGCTTATTAAAAGACTTGCGATTATTAAATTTCGCAAGTCTTTTTTGTAATATTGATACATGATTGAAGATTTATACCTGGGCGACTCATGGATCTCACTCGAGTTTTCGACAGACGGAGGACTGCCGGTTTTTGTGAAATTCAGGCCTTACCTGCAAAATTTTATTGATACCGGTTTTTATAACCAGCGGATGGATGTGATATGGTCATATAATTCGCCTAATGAAACTTTGCTGCCGCATGAAACAGACCTTGACCTGATGGAGCAGGTAGAAGAAGCCCTGTCAAATATATTGGAGCAGGACAACCAAACCATACTTGCTTTTACCTTTACCGGCGAAAACGAAAAATGGTGGGCCTGGTATACCACCGATGTTGATATTGCAGGCGAACGCCTGAACGCGGCATTGGCAGGCTTTGACGAATTACCCATTACTATTACCGCTAATACCGACCCGGATTGGGACGAGTATAACGGCGTATTGGAAGATTTTGCTGAATAGTTTTTAATTAACGTTTCACATGAAAATACCTACCATAACCGGTATTATAGACAGGCGCATATTGGTTAACTTTGCTGTCGATCCTGATATTGCCAAATTAATAGTTCCGGCCCCGTTTCGTCCCAAAATTGTTAATAGTAAAGCCATCGTGGGTATTTGTCTTATCCGGCTAAAAGATGTAAGGCCTAAAGGACTGCCCGCTTTTATTGGGATGGGTTCTGAAAACGGCGCGCACCGCATTGCTGTTGAATGGCAGGAAGATGGTGAAATTAAAGAAGGTGTTTACATTCCCCGGAGGGATACTTCATCCCGTTTCAACACCATTGTTGGTGGCAGGATATTTCCGGGCAGGCATTATCACGCTAAGTTTGATGTTAATGAGCATAACAGCAATTATCATGTAGCTTTTGAAAGCTCGGATGGTACTACCATTAGCATAGATGCTAAAATTACCGATACTTTTAACGTGGATTCTGTTTTTAAGGATTTAGATACAGCTTCTGATTTTTTTAAGGCAGGGGCTATAGGCTATTCGCCAAATGGCGATAAATATGAAGGTTTGTTACTGCATACAGAAAACTGGAAGGTAGAAGCCCTGGAAGTAAGCAAAGTGTCATCAAGCTTTTTTGAAGATGAAGATATTTTTCCAAAAGGAACTATTATGTTTGATAATGCGCTGTTGATGACCAATATACAGCACGATTGGTATTCAAAGCCCAATAAGGCGGTTGTAAATAACTGACCATGCCTGCAAATATCTTCCGTAAGATAAAATTTGATGCGCTGGTTATTATCATATCGTTGCTGATAAGCGGCACCTATATTTTAGATAGGGTAGTGTTGTTCTTTTTAAGGGCCTATTTGCGTAACCACTATGATTCGCATTTCCTGACAAAAAACAAGGCACAGGCAGATATAACAGGCATTGCTTACTGGGCATTGTTTATAGAAAGCTACTACCTTATAGTGTTCCATTTATTGGTACTAACAGCCGTATTGCTGGTCTTTTTTCACAAACAGTTACAATTGTATAAACGCGAACTACTTTGGGCTTACGTTATCATTGTAGTTAGCGATATTGGGTATTTTGCCATTGCAAGATTATTTGTTAAATATTAAACAGCGCGTCATGAGCACATCAAACCAACAAGTTATACCTATTTGGGAGATCAATGGTGAATGTTTATGAAAAAATAGAAAAAATAATACCTAAGCCCGTTATATGAAATGTCAAATTAATGTACTGATAATCACGTTATATGTATTTGTGGGATGTACATATCCAACTAAAAAAAGTAATGGATACAAAACTGACAAACCGGTTTTAGCTTCGGACAAAAAGATCACAATCAACCCAAAAACCACACAAAGGGTATCGTTAGCTAAAGGCAATACTTTTACGGTTGCTTCGACCGCAGCTGTTTTCACAATTTTAGATACTACCGAAATTTAGAAACGCCACAAAGCATCAACCGACGAGGAATTTTATACCGGAGCAGACGACCAAGTGTTTTATATCTCCGAGGCAAAAACTTTTCTTAAAAAACAGCCTGTCAAAATTATAGAGATTGATCCTGCTTATAAATACCTTGAGTTTAAACAACCTAACGGGATCATTCACAAAATTAAGTTAGATACTGTTGCTTTTATATTCAACCTTTACTTGTTCGATCCCAAAAAACAGCCCCAGAATGTAGATATGATGGATATGGAAGCGGAATACAAAAAATACTTTGGTAGGTAGCCTTGTTAATTTTATTGGCTCTATGACACTTTGTATGGTTTTTTTGATTTCAATAAGTTTCTACATGACTCTCTCTTTAAGGGCCATCGGCCCGACACGTATTGTAGCCACGGGTTTCAACCCGTGGATGATTAGCCAAAAGGCAACAAGAGTGCCATCGGCACGGCTCATATTAGGGTGTAGATACAGGTATTTTCAATTTGTTCAAACGATATATATGCGTTGATAATATGGATCGAACCGAACCGGCTCTCAATCGTTTTCTTTGTTTTTTTCCATGGGTTAAAACTCATGGCTACAAAATTGGCCGAGGCTACGCATCTAAGTCGCGTTGAATAAGCCCCGATGCGTCATCAAAATATATCTTTAGAAACTAATCGGCAACTGTATCTGTGTTAGCTAAATCTGCAAACTTTTATACATGCCAAACGTTCTAAATAGTGACACCCTCATTTACCGGACATTTAAACCGGTGATTCCCACAATTCACATGGATTAATTTATTTATTATCAATTCATTACTTTTACCAATTAACCAGGCCGTTAAAAACCGTAATAAATACAGTTGCTATATTGTACTTTATTTATAATTTTATAAACTTTAATTACTTAGGCATAGCCTTTTAAAAACTTTAACTCTTAATTGTTGAATGGAACCCGAAAATAAAGGTGTGAAGGGCAGTCAGCTCAAAAATATGATTATCAAAAGGCTTTATTTTAATAAAGCGATGTCATGTGCCGGACTGAGCGACTTGTTTGATAAAAGCATTCCGTCAATAGCCAAGGCCATCAATGAACTGATGCATGAAGGCTTCGTGGTTGAGCATGGGTACGCCCCTTCAAGCGGTGGCCGCCGCCCGCTCATGTATTCTGTTAAGGCCAACGCCATGTATATATTGGCCGTGGCGCTCGATCAGCTTACCGCGCGCATCCAGTTGTTTGATTTGCAAAACAGCCCGGTTGCCGATATGCTTACTTTTGAGCTTAAACTGCTCAACAACCCCAACGCGCTAACTATACTTACTAATCAGATTAATGGCTATATCAAAACATCGGGTGTAGCCAAGGGCAAAATCGCGGGCATCGGTATCGGCATGCCTGGCTTTATTAATGTAACCCAGGGCATTAATTATACTTATCTTGATGCCAACGGCAGCCTTACTGCCTACCTTACCGAACATACCGGCATTACCACTTATATTGATAACGATTCGAGCCTGATAGCGCTTGCCGAGCAAAAGTTTGGTATCGCCAAGGCGCAAACCGAAGTAATGGTAATTAACCTGGGCTGGGGTATTGGTTTAGGGATGATTGTGAATGGGAAACTATTCCGCGGGCATAACGGTTTTGCGGGTGAACTAAGCCACATCCCGCTATCCGAAGATGGTTCATTATGCGAGTGCGGTAAACGCGGTTGCCTGGAAGCCGAAGCATCGATGCTGGTAGTTGCCCGCAAAGCCATAGAAGGTATTCAGCAAGGCCGTATTACCAGTTTAAAGCACAATACCAACGATCACTCCAAACTTATGGGCGATGCCCTGCTGGATGCCGCCAACAACGGCGATCAGTTTGCCATTGAATTACTATCAGATGCCGGTTACAAAATAGGCAAAGCCCTGGCTATCCTTATCCATATCATGAATCCGGCTATTATCGTACTGAGTGGCCGTGGAGCAAAAGTTGCCAGAATATTGATGGCACCTATACAACAAGCCTTGCACAAATACTGTATCCCGCGTTTATCAGCCGGTACCGAATTGCTGGTATCCGAACTGGGCTTTGATGCCGAACTGATTGGCGCCGCAGTGTTAGTAATGGAAAATTTTGATAAAACCGTGAAGGCGAAAGTGGCGAAGGCAACGAAAACTATCGCTTGATTATAATTTGAGAATTTGAAAATGGGGCTAAGTTATTTGAGGATTTGAAAATTTGAGAATTTGAAAATAGGCTATGTTGTAGAGAAAATATCATTTTCAAATCTTCAAATTTTCAAATCCTCAAATTCTCTCCTCAAATCCTCAAATAGTTCTATAGGAACACCCTTCCCGAATACTCCATAGCTTCCCTGAATTTGTCCATATTAAGCCCTGTACGCTCGTTTTTGCTTTCAAGGTATCCAATTAAGTTTTCGGTAGCGATGTTGCCTGTAAGGTCATCTGCGGCCATAGGGCAGCCTCCGTAACCTTTAATGGCTACGTCAAACCTTTTACACCCGCTTTGGTAAGCTGCATCTATCTTAGGTTGCCAGGTGTCGGGTGTACTATGCAGGTGAATGCCGAATTCGGTTTTGGGGAATGCAAGGCAAAGCGCGGGATAAATGTTGCTGATCTGCTCTGCCTCCGAAATGCCAATAGTATCGGCCAGGGCTATGTTATTAATTCCTTCTTTTACCAGTTTGTCTGTCCATTCGTGAATAATGCCGGTGTGCCATTCGTCGCCATAAGGATTACCGAAACCCATAGACAGATAAACAAGTAGCTTTTTATTATTGGCAACTGCTAATTCCTGCATCCGCTTTACATTGTCAAAAGCCTGGGGCAGGGTAGTATTGGTATTGCGCAACTGAAATGTTTCTGAAATGGAAAACGGATAGCCCAAATAAGTTATCTCAGGGTGTCTTGCGGCTTCTTCGGCACCACGATAGTTGGCAATAATGGCCAATAGTTTTGACTGTGTATCGCTTAAATCTAATTTACTCAATACCTCTGCCGTGTCTTGTAGCTGTGGTATAGCTTTAGCCGATACAAAACTCCCGAAATCGATAGTATCAAAACCCACCTGCAAAAGCAGGTTGATATATGCCGCCTTTACATCCGTGGGGATAAAATGCACTATCCCCTGCATGGCATCGCGGGGGCATTCGGTTATTTTTATAGTCATTGATTGGTGAGTTGTGAATAGTGAGCAGTGAGTAGTTAATTGATTGTTAAATTTGCCCCTTTACATGCAAGCTTAAAACTTTTATTATTAATTATCAACTCGCCCATTCACCACTCACAATTCACCACTCACTAATCCACCGTCTCCGGCAAATGATGTTCGTTGGTAAGGCCTTCACGTTCAAACTTGCGGATAATGAGCCTGGTGCCGCCATTGTAGTTAATGTAGCTGGATACCCAGTTAATGAAAACAATTACCTTGTTACGGCCGCCCAAAAGCGATATCAGGTGCACAAACATCCATACCAGCCAGGCAAAAAATCCCTGGAACCGGATCTTTCCTAAATCAGCAACGGCTTTGTTGCGGCCAATGGTGGCTAACGAGCCTTTGTCGAAATATTTAAACGGAGCGGTAGGCTCATGGTTGATGAGTTGCATAATGGTTTTACCCACGTGCGCCCCCATTTGTATGGCTACCTGTGCAACACCGGGATGGCCTTTAGGAGTTTCGTCGGTTATCATAGCAGCCACATCGCCAATGGCGAAGATGTTATGGCTACCCACCATGCGGCAAATGCTGTCAACTTTTATCCGGTTACCGCGTTCAATATTGCCTTTTTCGATGCCTTCGGGTACCACGCCCATAACGCCGGCGCTCCATATCACGTTTTTGGTGCGGATGGTTTTGCCGCCTTCAAATTTTATTTCTTTACCATCATAGCTTTCAACCTTTACACCTAACAATACTTCCACCCCCATTTTGGTAAGGAAATCCTTGGCTGCATTTGAAGCCTGGTCTGAGAATGGCCCCAGTACCTTTGGTAAAAAATCTACCAGGTAAACCTTCATATCCTCCTTCTTTAGTTCGGGATAGTCTTTGGTTAATACGTGGTTTCGCAATTCGGCTAATGAGCCTGAAAGCTCAACGCCTGTTGGGCCGGCACCTACCAGTACAAAAGTGAGCAGTGCTTCGCGCTCGTCCTTGGATGTTTTAAGCAGGGCTTCTTCTATGTTCTGGAGTACGGAGTACCGTAAGTTTAATGCCTCCGGGATTGATTTCATTGGCATCGAAAATTTTTCGATATCGTGATTTCCGAAAAAGTTGGTGGTCGATCCGGTGGCAATCACCAGGTAATCATAAGCTATCGGGCCAATAGTGGTATCAATAGTATTATTGGCGGCGTCAACCTTTAATACCTCGGCTATTCTGAAGCGGAAATTTTTTTGGCCAGAAAAATTCTTACGTAGCGAGAAGGCTATCGATTCGGATTCGAGGCCTCCCATGGCTACCTGGTACAACAATGGCTGAAAGGTGTGGTAATTATGCTTATCAAGCATCAGTACGTCAACAGGCTTATCTGCCAGTTTTTTGGCTACCTGCAAGCCGCCAAAGCCACCACCAACTATTACTACTAAAGGGAATTTTGAACTATCTGATGTGTTCATGTGAGGGGTTATTTGTGTTCCTGTTTTAAAGTGCAAGTTTTACACTTCTGTCTGTTATGGCAGACGCAAAGGGGCGTCTGTCTATTTTATAGCCAACAGCACAATACCCATGCCGATGGCAATGTTTGTTATTGTTTTATGATGCAATTATACCTCATTATAGCCAATCTGCAACCCCATCCGTCGGCCTTTTTGGGTCGGGGTTGGGCTAAAAAAAAGGCCCCAAATTTCTTTGGAGCCTTTTGAATAATTTCAGATTATTTTATTTCAGGTCTTTTTTTCCAAAGTCAACTATCACCGGTGTTGCCACGCAGATAGACGAGTATGTACCGAAAATAACCCCGATTAATAATGCGAACGAGAAGCCTTTGATAACATCGCCACCAAATATGAACAATACAATCAGTACGAATATTACCGTTAATGCAGTAATAATGGTACGGCTTAATGTACTGTTGATAGCGCGGTTAATAACATCTTCCGTTTGTTCATCTTTTGATTTATGGTCAAGGAACTCGCGGATCCTATCGAACACCACCACGGTATCGTTAATAGAGTAGCCGATAACCGTGAGGATAGCGGCGATGAACGCCTGGTCGATATCAAGCGAGAATGGTAATATTCCGTTGAACAACGAGAAGAACGATAACACCAGCAAGGCATCATGCGCGGTTGCAACCATCGCACCCAAACTAAACTGCCATTTGCGGAAACGGATAAAGATGTATGCCGAGATCACAAATATGGCGATCAATACCGTGTAAACAGCCGATGTTTTCAATTCTTCGGCAATGGTAGCGCTCACTTTCGATTGACCCTGGATGTCGCTATCGCTTATTTTAGTTTCTGGTTTGGCAGCCAGCGCTTCAATTAAAGTTTTTCTAACCTGTACATCAACTGCAGGGGTATTTTGCTGGATAAGATAATTTGTAGTGATACTGATCTTATCGGCACCCAAAGTTTTAACCTCGGTACCACGACCTAACAAAGATGGGTCTACAACGCTGTGTATTTGCTCAGTTGTTATGTTTTTATTAGGGAATATAATAGTAAAGTTACGGCCGCCTTCAAAATCGACACCGTAGCTAAAGCCCCGTACAAATATTGAAATGATACCCGCGGCGATAAACAAGCCAGAGAAAATGTAAAACTTAAAGCGGCTTTTAACAAACGCGTAGTTTGCATTTTTAAAGGTATGTGAACTCCATGGGTTGCTGAATTTAATATCCCAGCCTTTATCAAGCATCCACTCAAATATAACCCTTGAGATTAACAGCGAACAGAATAATGAAGTGATAATACCGATCATCAATGTAGTTGCAAAACCCTGGATAGGGCCCGAACCGAAGATGAACAGGATTAAACCGGTAAGGAAGGTACTGATTTGCGAATCGAGGATAGATGGCAGCGCGTGTTTGAAACCATCGGCAACCGCTATTTTCAATGATTTGCCTAAAGCAAGCTCTTCACGTACGCGCTCGTATACCAACACGTTGGCATCTACCGCTATACCTAAAGTAAGTACGATACCTGCAACACCCGGCACGGTAAGCACCGCACCTAAGCTGGTAAGTACACCCATCAGGAAAAATATGTTGATGATAACCGCAACCACCGCGACAGTACCTGCACGGTTATAGTACGCAATCATGAAAACAAGTACTACTACCAAACCCAGTACGCATGATAGCAAACTGGCGCTGATAGCTTGTTTACCTAACGACGGACCTACAACATCTTCAGATACGATGTGTGCAGGAGCAGGTAAACGACCGGCTTTTAACACGTTGGCCAAATCCCTTGTATCTTCCTGCGTAAAGCTTCCTTCAATGGATGATACACCACCCGAAATTTCATTTTGAACGTTAGGGGCCGAGTATACGTTATCGTCTAAAACGATAGCTATTGCTCTTTTGTTGGTTGCAGCAGCAGCCTCGGCAGTAACGGTGCGCCATTTTTGGGCACCTTCCGAGTTCATGATCATCACAACTTCGGGGCTGCCTTTTTGGTTAACATCGTTTCTTGCGTCGGTAATTACATCGCCAGAAAGTACCGGGCCGTTTTCGGCGCCGCTTAATTTAATGGCGTATAAAGAAAATGCTTTTTGTTTGGCATCCTTCATGGGTTTTACATCCCAAAGGAATTTCATATTGCGTGGTATTGCCGATTGCGCAAGTTTGCTATGCAGGTAGCTATTAACCTTGGCGGTATCTTTTAACAAAGCATAACCAACAACAGGACCGGTTCCTAATTGCTGCTGACCGTTTTGACCTGGATATAAGTTTAACGACATTACAGACAATAATGGATGTTGCGCAGCCAATTGCGATTTGCCGGCTAAAGCGCTTGCCGAAGTGTCTTTTTCAGCGCTTTTTTGAACCTTGCTTAGCAACGAGCCTGCTTTTTTAGCGGTATCTGTTTTAGCAGCCGCGGTTGCAGTTGTTTTGGTGGTATCGGTTTTAGCGGCCGTTTTGTTTTTTGCACCAAACAGGTTATCAACGGCTATAATGGTTTGGTAAGCTTCGCTATTATCAAATGTTTGATAAAACTCCAGCTTTGCCGTTCCTGACAACAGTTTACGAACACGGTCTGGTTCTTTAACACCAGGCAGCTCAATCAGGATGCGGTTTGAACTTGCCTCTAACTGGATGTTAGGCTGGGTTACACCAAACTGGTTGATACGGGTATTTAAAACCGTGAATGATTGTTTTACAGCAGTATTGGCCAAATCTTTCAAATAAGATTCAACTTCGCTGTTGGTGGCGTTGAATTTTAAGTGGTCCTGGTTATCTTTTGTTGAAAAGATAGCGGCCAGCTTGCCATCCGGGTTCAATTTCTCATACTCGCTTACAAACAGCGCGATATAATCTTTCTGGCTGGTTTTAGCGTCAGCCTGCAGTTTATCGGCGTTTGCCAAAGCCTGGTTGAATGTTGCATCGGGGTTGTTGTTCGCAATTTTGCGTACCAGCTCATCAAGCTGTATCTGCATCGTAACGTTCATTCCACCTTTAAGGTCCAAACCTAATGCAAGTTCCCTTTGCAGTACAAAAGCGTAAGTGTGTTTGAAGATCGGATATACCGGTTGTGTTGACATTGAATCCAGGTAAGCCTTCTCTTTTTCAGCATTTCCCTTTGCGTATGCCTTGGCATCACTCTCAACTTTTTGGGCCACCCATGTAAAAGACAGCTGGTAGATACACACAACTGCCAGCAGAACGGCGAAAAATTTAATAACCCCTTTACCTTGCATCGAATTTGTAATATGTAATTAATTAGTTTATAAGCTATTTTTAATAAGACGGCAAATCTAATAAAATTTCGCAAGCAGAAAATTTTAAATTAAAACAAATTGATGACAAAAAATGTTAGCGACGTTCCAGTGTAATAAACGAATAGCTATACTTGTTTTTGTCATCGGGCTCAAAATTTTCCCTTTGCGTTTCCTGCCAGTCCCCGGTGTTTAACTCAGGGAAAAAGGTATCACCTTCAAATTCCTGATCAATTATGGTGAGATATATGCGGTCTGTTAACGGGATGGCTTGCCTGTAAATTTCGGCACCACCCACAATAAATACTTCATCTTCACCGGCACAAAGCGCTAATGCCGCTTCAATTGATTTTACAACTTCGCACCCTTCAATGCTGATATCCTGGCGGGTAACTACAATATTCCTGCGCCTTGGCAATGGTTTGCCTACCGAATCGAATGTTTTGCGGCCCATGATAACCGTATGCCCGGTTGTAACATCTTTAAAATGCTTTAAATCGTTAGGCAGGTACCAAAGTAATTTATTGTCTTTGCCTATCGCACGGTTTTTGGCGATAGCGACGATTATAGATGTGGTCATTTGTTGAATGTCATTAAGTCATTGGGTCATTAAGTCATTGAATAGTGTTGAAAAACGCAATACATTTTACTTTTTGACATTGCCGATGAATTTTATGTAAATGTTTAATTTTAGATGAATTGATTCTAACTGTTGAATCAAAGAGTGATATTGATCCTGAGTTATCAGGTTTCTTTCCTGCGATTTAATCAGCCAAGTTTTTGTTTCAATGATTGAACCTCTGCTAAAGTAGCAGAAGTTTTTGTTTTCCTTGTAATGAAATCTCCCAAAACCTTCGGCTATGTTAGCACTGATGGAATCAGAAGAGCGTACCAACTGTTTACCAACAGTATCTTTTGCAAAATAGTCCCATTTAATTACAATATCCCAGATGGCACGTGCAAACACTGCCGACAGATTGTAAATCTCCAAATCCTCAATCCGGTTACTTATATTCAACAACGAAAATCCAAAAATGACCTAATGACGCGCAGCAAATGACTTAATGACTATTATACTGCCACGACCCCTTTAATATGCGGATGCGGATCATAATTTTCCAACGTAAAATCTTCAAATTTAAAGCCGAAAATATCTTTCACGTCCGGGTTTATCTTCATGGTTGGCAAGGGGCGGGGTTCCCGGCTCATTTGCAGGTTAACCTGTTCCAGGTGATTGTTATACAGGTGGGCATCGCCAAGGGTATGGATAAAATCGCCATAATCCAGATCGCAAACCTGGGCCACCATCATGGTAAGCAGGGCGTATGATGCGATGTTGAAAGGCACCCCTAAAAATATATCGGCGCTGCGTTGGTACAACTGGCACGATAGTTTGCCTTTGGTTTCGCCTTTCGCTTTATCAGCGGGCTCCACGTAAAACTGGAACAGGCTATGGCATGGCGGCAATGCCATCTGGTTTACTTCGGCTACGTTCCAGGCAGATACGATCATCCGGCGCGAATCCGGGTTGTTTTTTATCTGGTTAACTACCTGGGCAATCTGGTCAATATGGCCGCCATCAGGGGTAGGCCAACTGCGCCATTGCACACCGTAAACAGGGCCAAGGTTGCCATCCGCGTCGGCCCATTCGTCCCAAATGCGTACGCCATTTTCTTTCAGGTAACGGATATTGCTATCGCCGCTTAAAAACCATATCAACTCGTGGATGATAGATTTAAGGTGCAGCTTTTTGGTGGTCACCATCGGGAAACCATCTTTAAGGTTGAAACGCATCTGGTAGCCAAACACACTTACTGTACCGGTACCTGTCCTGTCGTGCTTTTGCGCGCCGGTTTCCAATACATGCTTCATCAAATCGAGATACTGTTTCATTTTTTTAGTTCATTAGTTCACTGGTTCATTGGTCTTGTCAGTCGGTTTACTGTATTAGCATTAGTTAGGGTATCGCGTTTAAAATCAGTATTTTAAAAATTAAACATGCAAATTAAACGCCGTCCTACCAATGAACTAATGAACCAGTAAACCAATGAACCAACCGCAAAGAAAAATAATCTGTGTTAACTATCCTAAATATGTGTAAAAATACAGGATTGTTAATCATTCCTAATCAATTGGAAGATGATAACTTTGCCGCGGTTAATTGAATAAGTTGATTAGGTTGAGTGGTTGATAAGTTAGAATTTTCGGGGTAAAAGAATCTTTGAAAATTACAAAACAAGATGGAGGCTAATTGTCTTCTCAACTTAATCAACTTAATCAACTTAATCAACTTAATCAACTTAATCAACTTAATCAACCCAATCAACCATTCACCCAAAACGCATGATCCTTTTTCCCAACGCAAAAATAAACATTGGCCTTAATATTACCGAACGCCGCCCGGATGGTTACCATAACCTGGAAACCATTTTTTATCCTGTTAACATTAAAGATGCGCTGGAAGTGGTTGTGAGTGATGAACTGAGTTTTACTTCATCCGGACTTGATATTCCGGGCAGGGTAGAGGATAACCTTTGTGTAAAAGGCTACCACATGCTTAAAAAAGACTTCGATTTACCGCCGGTAAGCATTCATCTGCATAAAAATATTCCGATAGGGGCCGGGCTGGGCGGAGGATCGGCTGATGCGGCTTTTTTTATCAGGCTGATGAATGAGCAGTTTAACCTATGCCTGTCGGTAGATGAAATGACCGGCTATGCACGCCGCCTTGGCGCTGATTGTGCTTTCTTTATTGAAAACAAACCGGTGTTCGCTTTTGAGCGGGGAGATGAATTTGAAACGATAAAACTTGATTTATCGGCTTACAAAATTGTACTGGTAATGCCCGATATTCATATTTCCACTTCAGAGGCCTTCAGCGGCATAAAACCAACCCCGGTTAAAGATTCCCTGTTGGAACTCATCACCGAACCCATAACCGAATGGAAAAAGCATATCAAAAACGATTTTGAAACTTCCATTTTTAAAAATCATATCGAGATTCGGGGCGTTAAAGCGGCACTTTATGAGGCCGGTGCAATTTATGCCAGCATGAGTGGGAGCGGGGCATCAGTGTTCGGAATATTTGACCGCGCGACCGATCTTGGATTTTTAGAAACGGACAACGAAGTGTTTTATCTGTAGCGTTAAGTCAACAGTACTAAGTCGTAAGTCTAAAGTTTAATTTTTTCTTTTTTGGCTCAGAACTTAAGACCTGGGGCGAAAATAGCATAGAAACCGTTTTTATTTGCGGGTAAACAGTACAAATTTACACGCTTCCTTTTATATTTCAAAACTGCCCTTTATTCATGCATAAATAGGTAAAAATAAGGTAATCAATTACAACTTTTCAGCAATAAATGCGCTGTTTATTGACACAAATAGTGTATTTATCGACACAAAAATAAGATGGATTTTTTTGTGCAAAAATTCAAAAAAAACAGTCTGAAAAGCCGGGTACTTTAATCTTTAAAACTACCCGGTTCGCCACCACTCCATCCTTATTTCTGAAGAAGTAAATTTAACCAGCCGGTAAAACAAGTCAAAATGGTTAATCATACAATTCGGCATCAACTCATTTTTGTCTTATCTCTTGATTCTAACCTCTTAACTCTACCTTTTAAAGTACTATTCGCCTGCCTTCTTTTATCGATCTTTTGGCTGCATCCAATATCTGCATCACTATCATGTTGTATCTTAATGACGATCGGTCGTTATGCGATTTGATAGGGTTTTTAAGCGCGGCCGTAAAATAAGGCACGGGTGCATCGGCCGGTGCGGCCAAAGCCGGGGCTTTAAAGCTGCGTACGTTGTTATTGAACCTCACTTCAACACTATCCTTATCAAAGGTGTGGATATAGCCTTTGGCGCCAAATATCTCCATGTCTTTGATGCCGTATGGCCAGTTCCATGATGCTTCTATCATGCCTGTGGCATTTGGGTATTCAACAATAATGGTGGCATCGTCCTCAACCTTTGGATATACCGATGGCTTGTAATGCCTGGCAACCGCGGTAACCGCTATTGGCCGTTGCCCCTGCATCAGCCACGTCATCATATTGGCGCCATAACAGCCAAAATCGTTCAGTGCACCCGCACCGTTTAGTATGGGGTCTGTTAACCAGCTTAAAAAATCTTCGCTGCAACCAATCTCGCGGGGACCCTGGTGACCGTCATGAAATACCATTTTGCGAATGGTGCCTACACTATCTGCCCGTACGGTATTATATGCGCTTTGTACTGATGGGTACCAGGTGGTTTCGTAATTGGTAAGCAGGTTAATATAGTATTTAAGCGCCAGGAATTCCATGCGCCTGGCCTGCTCAAGTGTAGCGGCCAACGGTTTTTCAACCATTACCGAAATGTGCAGCGGTGCACAGGTTTCTACCACATCAATGTGCTTGCCTACTGCATTGTAACCCAATACAATTACCGGTTTACGGGCAAGGCACATGGTTTTCAGGTCGTCAAAAAACAAAGAATCGGGTACGCCATACATTTTGCCATACTTGGTCCATAGCTTTTTATCGGGTTCGGCAATGCCAACAATATTAACATTGCCGTTGCGGTATTCGTTTAGTATCAGGTGAATATGGTCGTGGTTTAGGCCGGCTATGCCCACTTTTGGTCCAGTGGCTATTTTTTTCACCGGTACGGTGTCCTTTTTTATTAAAGTGGTATCCTTTAATAACTTTTTTGCAGTATCCGCAGGTAGTGCCTCCGGTTTATTGGGTACCATTGGGATAGTAGGGGTAGGGACGGTTGTTTGCGCCATGCTGATCGTAGCGCAACTAACAAAGATCAGGGCGAAAAATAATTTAACCCCCAGTTTAAAACATGTTTTCATAGTAGTACAGGTAGAAATTATTAAAATAAGGATGGATTGCCCCCAAGCTTTATTTTACCCAGGTGCTTGTAAGCGCTTTCGGTGCACTCACGGCCGCGGGCAGTGCGCATTAAAAAGCCTTCCTGTATTAAAAATGGTTCATAAACTTCTTCAATGGTGCCTTCATCTTCGCCAACTGCCGTCGCGATGGTTTTTAAGCCAACGGGGCCGCCTTTGAATTTATCAATAATCGTGCTCAGTATCTTGTTGTCCATCTCATCCAGGCCGTGCTCATCAACATTAAGGGCGTTAAGGGCATATTTGGCAATGGCAGTATCAATATTACCGTCACCTTTTATCTGCGCAAAATCGCGTGTGCGGCGCAGCAGGGCATTGGCTATACGAGGCGTACCACGGCTGCGGCGGGCAATTTCATAGGCGCCTTCATCGGTAATAGGGGTTTTAAGTATAGATGACGACCGCAGTACAATGGTGGTAAGCAGCTTGGCGTCGTAATACTCAAGCCTGGCATTAATACCAAACCGGGCCCTTAAAGGCGCGGTAAGCAGGCCCGAGCGGGTGGTAGCCCCCACCAGGGTGAATGGGTTGAGCGAGATTTGAACCGAGCGGGCGTTGGGGCCGCTCTCCAGCATAATGTCTATTTTAAAGTCCTCCATTGCCGAGTATAAATACTCTTCAACCAGGGGGCTTAAACGGTGTATCTCGTCAATAAATAAAATGTCGCCTGTTTCCAGGTTGGTGAGCAGGCCGGCAAGGTCGCCGGGTTTATCCAGTACGGGTCCCGATGTTATCTTGATGCCTACACTCATTTCGTTGGCGATGATGTGCGAAAGCGTGGTTTTGCCCAAGCCCGGAGGGCCGTGCAGCAATACGTGGTCAAGCGCTTCGCCGCGCTGGCGGGCTGCCTGTACAAATATTTTTAAGTTGGCTAATATTTTATGCTGACCGGTAAAATCCTCAAATTGCTGCGGACGCAAAACCTTTTCGATATCACGTTCAGTATTACTAAGGCGTTCCGGTGCCGGATCAAGATGCTCGTTCATTACCAACGAAATTAGTTTTTTTTAGCTGAAAGCGAAAGAATTTTTAGGTGAAAGGCTAAAGGCGAAAGGTCAAAGGTTTGTTTTACAGCCGAAAGATAAAAGGTCACAGGCGGGCAGCTCCATTTAATAGGCTAAAACTTAAAAACGAAGCATAGGTTTTGCCTTGGTTGATCACCTTTCACCTTTCACCTTTCACCTTTCACCTTTCACCTTTCACCTTTCACCTTTCACCTTTCACCTTTCACCTTTCACCTTTCACCTCTAGATCATCCTTCCGGGTATTTCCTGAAAATACTGTTAATTTTCATTTGAATTACACCAAAAAAAGCTTCCTTGAATATCCCGCCAGACATTTTGGACGTACCGAGGATGCGGTTGATGAATATAATTGGTACTTCTACCAGTTTAAAACCGTGTTTAACGGTAGTGTATTTCATTTCAATCTGGAAAGCGTAGCCCACAAATTTTATCTTATCAAGCTGAATGGTTTCCAACACTTTCCGGCGATAACACATGAATCCGGCTGTGGAGTCATGGACATCTATGCCGGTAATAAAACGCACGTATACCGATGCAAAGTAACTCATCAGTACGCGGCTCATGGGCCAGTTTACCACATTTACGCCGGTGCTATAGCGTGATCCGATGGCTGCGTCGGCACCATCAATACAGGCTTGCCGCAACTTTAGCAAGTCGTCCGGATTGTGCGAGAAATCGGCATCCATTTCAAAAATATAGTCGTAATGGCGCTCAATAGCCCATTTAAAACCATGAATGTAGGCAGTGCCTAAACCCTGTTTTCCCGCCCGCTCCACTAAAAAAAGCTGTTCGGGGTATACATTCATTAAATTTTTTACAATGACGCTGGTGCCATCCGGCGATCCGTCGTCAATGATGAGCAAATGAAAATCATGCGGGAGGGAAAATACTTTGCGGATCATCCGCTCAATATTTTCCTTCTCGTTATAGGTGGGTATAATAACTATGCTGTCTGGCACAAACTAATTCTGATGTTGAATGAATAAAACACAAAACAACGAATTTTATTATACAATCGGGTTATCGGGATGAATTGGGGTTACTTTATCGTCGTGAATATCCAGTCCTTTAGCCAACACCTCATCTACCAGGTAAGCTTTTTCCTTCAATCTTGGGCTTACAAAAAGAAACACCACAAAAAATACGAGGCAAATACCTGTGAAAAGCCAAAAGAAGGAGGCGCCTGTGAAACGGGCAAAATAACCATGATTTGCAATACTGTTATTTACGATGGTGTTAAAAAACGAACCTACCGAATACGTAAAATACCAGATAGCCGTCATGGTACTTTTCATAGACACTGGCGATTGCGTGTACGCGTACTCTAGTCCTACTAATGAAACCAATACCTCGCCTGCCGATAATACTGCATAAGCAAATATTTGCCACCAAACCGAAGGATGTAAACCCTTATCAACCTTTTCCTGTAATAAAGCAATAATCAAAAAGCTGCCGGCAGTAACCAACAAACCAAAGCCTATTTTACGAAGCGGGGTTAGCTTTAATCCCAGTTTAGTTGCCAGGGGATACAAAAAGAAATTGAAAAGAGGAATCATCGCCAACAGGAAAAAAGCATTTACCGTTTGTATCTGCGATGGCAGAATTTTCCAGTTTCTTATACCTAAACTCAAGTTGAGCTCTTTTGATTGTAGTACCCACTCGGCGCTATTCATATCCCATAACGACCAAAAAACGGGAATAAAAGCAAATACAGCCATGATACGCCAAACAGCTTTGATGCCATCCACTTTCTCGTATCCATATTTAGCTTCGGCTTGTTCCCAGGCTGTTCCGGGCGCTGTTGAGCGAAATTTGCACATCAACGCATAAAAACTCACTGATATAAAATTATCTTTATTAATGCCTTTTGGCGGCAGTTTTACATAGCTTTTACGGCCTGTAAAAAATATTACGCTTGCCAAGGCCATTAAAATACCCGGTACGCCAAACGCCCATGCCGCTCCCCAATGTTTGTAAATTACAGGGATAAGCGCCATACTGAACATTGAGCCGGCATTGATACTGAAATAAAACCAGCTGTAGATGGTGGTCATTAAAGATTGGTTGCTGTGATCAAACTGATCGCCCACGTTGGCAGATACACAAGATTTAATTGCGCCTGCCGAAAAAGCGATAATAATTAGGCCCGTTTGAAAACCGGTAAGGTTGGTATCAAACGTTGATAACAGAAAGTGACCAAATGTATATATGAGAGAGCCAATTAATATTACCCTGTATTTGCCAAAAAACCAATCGGCCAGTATAGCGCCCAGCAGGGGAGTGGCGTAAACCAATGTGGAAAACATGTGGTTTATGCTATTGGAATGTGCGTTAGCAACTATCGTGGATTCATGTTTAAAAAATTGGTCAACCAAAAATACGGCGAGGATGCTCCGCATTCCATAAAAACTGAAACGCTCTGCAAATTCATTTCCGATAATGAAAGGTACCGCCCGGGGGATTTTGCCAATTGATCGTGATTGTGCTACTGTTTTTTCCTGCATTTATTTGTCAACTTAAAGTTTTGCTAAAGTAGTATAAATCTTTTAAATCAGAATTTTATACCGAATGTGTTACAAACTAAGGGTGGATTGTTTTGATTATTAGCTGCTAATGTGGCTATAATTCTAAAATTAATGTGATGTTGGAACAAGCTTTTTATCGCGCAGGGCCTGCTTTTTAGGGTCGATATATTGAGGATCGATAGCGTTGCTGACATTGTCGGGTACGTTTCGCATGTCCAATTGTTCTACATACACCCAGCGGCCGTTTTTCAATTTATAGCCGTCATAAGTAAGGTCGGGCCCGAAGGTTTCAGGTTTATTTTTTTCCTTTGCGTCAGGAGGGGCAAGGTGGTCAAACACAATGAGGTTTTGCTCGGGTACATATCTAAGCAGCATGGAGGCCTGGCGGGCATATTCAAATACAACACGGTGGCGTGTTTTGCCATTGCCATCAAACACCGGCATGCCAAATAATGCCCCGGCATCATTAAATGAAAGCACATCAATTACCTTCTTGGTCGATTTTACGGTATTGCCTTTCCAGCCTATCAATATATAATAGGTTTTTGCGCCGTAAACAGGTACTATTTTATAATATTGCGCGCCCAGCCATTTGCGGTTATTTGCAACAGAATCTTCGGGGTTTTTAAAAAAAGGCGTATAATCTTCCAAAGGGTACATTTTTAAAAGGCCACCGGTGTTCATTTGTATAGTGCCGTAAAAACGGTAGCTGCCATCCTCGTTCATAATAGGCCATGTAAAAATCCGGAACCGGTTATCGGGCGAATTGATGATGCTGATGGTTTTAAGAGAATCGAAGCGGTACAGGAACGAATTGGGCGTTTTTAAGGCGCTCACCATCGTTTTAATAAACTTATAGTTGGCGCTTTTACGTACCAGGTCGGTTTCGTCGTTAATGAAGGTTTTGCCCAGTATTTTAAGGGTATCCTCGTAAAGTTTTAACTGTTTAATATGCGCGTTCTCGTCAGAGTGCTGGGCATAGGTATGAATACAAAGCAGGAGAGATACGATGGATGTAAGAAGCTTTTTAATCACGGTGTTAATATGATTTTGTTCTAAATATAGCTATATATTTCTAAAATTCGATGTCGTGGGTATCAGATGTTCAATTGCGGGGGCCTGTCAATCCTGAGCTTGTCGAAGCATGACGTATCCAATTTACTGTCATCCTGAGTAAGTTTTATTTGCGCACAAATAATGGCATTGCAGATGACAAATTTTTGCATTGATAATCAGTTAGTTATAAATGTGTCAATGGCAGGTACGAAGGATCTATCAGCTGTGCATGACCGCTAGAAAAGTTGGCGAATAGATGCTTCGTTCCTCCGCATGACAGTCTTTTATTTTTAATGTCTTTCCCCCTTCAGTATTTCGCAAAATTTTTTCACCTGTTATTTAAACCTACTAACGTAAATTTTCGATAACCATTGCGCTGGCGCCGCCGCCGCCGTTACAAATTCCGGCAGCCCCAAATTTACCCTGGTTTTGTTTTAATACGTTAATTAAGGTCACAATGATTCGTGCGCCCGAGGCGCCCAGCGGGTGGCCTAAGGAAACTGCACCGCCGTTAACGTTAACTTTTGCAGGATCGAGCTTTAAAAGTTGGTTATTGGCAATTGCTACAACAGAGAATGCTTCGTTGATTTCAAAAAAGTCGATTTGGTTTGATGATAAACCGGCTTTGTGTAATGCTAATGGGATAGCCTTTGATGGGGCAGTGGTAAACCATTCTGGCGCCTGCTGCGCGTCGGCGTAAGATACAATGCGGGCAAGCGGTTTAATGCCCAGCTCATCAGCTTTTTCACGGCTCATTAATACCAAAGCTGCCGCGCCATCATTTAGGGTTGATGCATTGGCGGCCGTTACCGAGCCATCTTTTTTAAAAACAGGTTTTAATGAAGGGATTTTATCAAACTTGACGGCTTTAGGCTCTTCGTCATCGGCAAACTGGGTAATATCGCCTTTTTTGTCTTTCAGCTCAACAGGGGTTATTTCATTTTTGAATTTACCTTCGGCCTGGGCTTTTTGTGCCCGGTTATAAGATTCAATGGCAAATGCATCCTGCTCCTCGCGGCTGATGTTACAATCAACGGCGCAAAGCTCGGCTGCCGAGCCCATGTGGTAATCATTATAAACGTCCCAAAGGCCATCTTTTACCAGGCCATCGGTAATTTGGCCGTTGCCTAAACGGTAGCCGTTTCGGGCTTTATCCAGGTAATAGGGCACATTGCTCATACTCTCCATCCCCCCGGCAATAACAATATCATTTTGGCCAAGGGCAATGCTTTGCGCGGCCAGCATAATGGCCTTCATACCCGAAGCGCAAACTTTATTAACTGTAGTAGCAGGCAAATATGGCAGCCCTGCAAATATTGCTGCCTGGGTAGCCGGCGCCTGCCCCAAATTGGCCGACATCACATTACCCATATAAACTTCCTGAACCTGGTTGGTGCTTAAACCGGCTTTTTCAACTACCGATTTAATAACTTGTGCGCCAAGCTGTGTGGCGCTCAACGTGGCTAAGCTACCCCCAAAACTACCTATAGGCGTACGGGTGGCGGCTACTATTACTACTTCTCTCATGTGTCCCTCATTAAAATTGGTAGGCAAATTTAGTTATTTTGCATACAGTTGGCAGTTTTAAGTTAGCAGTTTGCAGCAACCGTTTTGTGGAACAGTTAGTTTATCAATAATTTTTAACAACCAACTTGCAAACTGCAAACTAAAAACTGCCAACTGGTTACTTCTTCTTCGCCCCTTTTTTACGTACAAGCAGTGCCTGTTGCATCAGGTATTCTATCTGTCCGTTTGTGCTTCTGAATTCTTCGGCAGCCCAGGCTTCCAGTTCCTTTAATACATCAGGGTTAATGCGTAATACAAATGCCTTTTTTTCAGCCATATCAACCCCCTGTACCTGCCGCGGCTGCGGCTTGTGCTTGTTTTATCAAAATTAAATTAACTCCCAATAATACCAGCAATGGCATATCGGGTATGGCTTTCAGTTTATCCAGGTCAACTGACACTTCAAAAGGCCTTTTAAAGCCCCACACAGCAGCTTTTACGCTTAAAATGTCGCCATGTTGATCGCTTGTTAAACTAAATGTGCGGGTAAAAAGCTTTTTGTATGCATACATGGCTTCAAAGCCATTGTTCATGCTTAATTTTACCTTACGGGATAATATCTCGGGGGTTATGGCGCCCAATTCTATTTCATTAATGTCTTTTATCAATAAAGTGCGGCTAAAAATGGCTTTGCGCTTAATGATCCATGTTTTTTGTGCCGATTCCAGTATCGTCGTGGTTTTCCAAATGCTGGCATGGGTTAGCTTTCCGTAGCTGAATTGCCCATCGCTGAGTTCAAAAGATGGCCTGAAAAGGCCATTCTTTATAATGATCAGTTGGTTGGTGCGTAACTGATCAAAGCTTCTAAACTGGTCCATATTATTAATGATATAAGGTACCTGTATTTACCACGGGATTAACGCTTCTGTCACCACATAATACAACCAGCAGGTTGCTAACCATGGCTGCCTTCTTTTCTTCGTCAAGCTCCACAATGTTTTTTTCTGATAGCTTGTTCAAGGCCATCTCTACCATGCCAACAGCGCCTTCAACAATAAGCCTGCGGGCGGCAATAATGGCCGATGCCTGTTGTACCTGCAGCATGGAGTGCGCAATTTCGGGCGCGTAAGCCAGGTGCGAGATTCTTGCTTCCAATACTTCAATACCGGCGCGGTCGAGCCTTTCATTTAATTCTTTTTCCAGCAAAAGGCTCACCTGCTCGGCCCCGCCACGTAAGGTAATGGTAGCTGTTTCATCCTCCAGGTTATCATATGGGAACGAGTTGGCCAGGTGCCTTACAGCAGCCTCACTTTGTATATTTACGTACTGGATATAATTTTCGACCGCGAAAACCGCGCTGGCGGTATCTTTTATCTGCCATACAATTACGGCAGCAATTTCAATAGGATTGCCAATGCTGTCGTTTACTTTTAGTTGCTGCCCGTTAAGGTTAAATGCCCTTAATGATACTTTTCTTTTTACGGTAAAGGGGTTTACCCAAAAAAAGCCATCTTTTTTAACGGTACCTAAATATTTACCAAAAAGGGTAAGCACTTTTGATTCGTTGGGGTTAACGATAACCAAACCCGGCAGTATAAAAGCAAAACCTATAATGCCTATTATGGCGCCAATAGGTTCTTCGCCAATAAAAAAGCAAACAGCGGCGGCTGCCAACATTGCCAACAGCAATATAAATGCAGCAAAACCCGAGGGTGGGTTGATGGTTTTTTCGGAGTTCATGGTGATTTAATTTGATTTTAAAATGATATCACAAAGATATCATAATTAAAATCATAAAAGCAAGAAAATCAGGCAATAATTAACAGTCCGTGGATGAACCACAAAATATCGATTTAGCAAACTGTATCGAACTCTGATATCGAAAAGGATTGGTGTAATAACCGGAAATAAAGCGTCTTGATTCCTGACCCTAAGCTCTTGACGCTATTTTTTAATAGCCTGTTTTGAACAGTCGGCCCCATAGCCTGCCGAAGAAACCTTTTTCGCCCATAGGGATGTAGCTTGAATTCATAGGATGCTCAATTACGGCGCCAAATTTCAACGAAAAGCCAAGAAATATGTCCATGCCGGAGTAGGTGCCAATATGATCTATCTGGGTTTGGTTACCCAGTGCGGCAAATGCAAGCCTGCCTGTGTTAATAAGCCTTTCGGAGCCTCCGTATACCTCAAAGTTCGGAGTTTTATACATAAACTGTGCACCCACATTAAATAGCTTCATATCATCGTAACTGGCTGTAATGGTGGCGGTATAGTTTTGATATTGCACGTGGTTAACCAATGCAGCGGTAAACCCTGTAAACCAAAACTCTTTGGAGCCTATTAGGGTTGGCGTGTATTTGAAATTATTATCGTAATCTATCCAGTATGTTTTTGACGCGCTTAACTCGCCCCTGGCATTTGTTTTTGTAGTAAACGAGCCTATTTTTGACATTGCCTGGGTGCTTCGGAAAAGCTTAATTACGGCATTGTAGATGCTATCTTCCCTGCCACCTGACCTTAACCCGGTTATGGTTGTAGTATTATCAAAATCAGAAGCAAGCGAACGGCTGCTCCAGTGTATAAAGCCTAAATCTTTAATATTTGCCTGTATGGTTATGTTATCGTCAGTTATGTAAGATGTTCCAATGGTTATAGAAGCGCCCGGGCTTCGGAACGTAGGCAGGTAATCGTGTGCCGAAGGCTGGCCCGGTATGTAGCTCGAATAATAACGGCCGCGCATGCTGACGGTAGCCTGGTTATTAACCGTATCAAACACAGCGTGTGAACCTGTAACATCGAGCTTTGAATATTTTATGCCCAGCAAAGCACTCAGCTTAAAACCAAAGGCAAACTGCTTATTAATCCGTTCGCGGTACGAATAACTGACCTGGTTATATGTTTGATATTGAAAATGATTGTTAAAGATATCATCGTAAGGATTGCCTTTAAAATTACGTACATCGTCAAACAAAGCAATCGTTTCATCAGATATAAGGCCACGGCTTTCTGCTTTTAATTGATACGAAAAGCCCATTTCTACATCGCCATTAAGACTTGTGAAAGATTTAAGCATAATCGCATAAGCATTAACGTTGGCATTAATATGGTTATATTTGCTTTTACCAATTTCTAAATATGCTGATTGATAAGTGTTTGGCGATGCAAATAGGCGTCTTTTTAGCGACTGTTGTATGTCGCCGGTAACATAAGCATTGGCATTAAAGTTGGGTATAAAAAAGTTGAATGCATATTGCCTGCTTGAGTCGGGTATAAATGATCTTACCGATGGGTTTTCGAACGAATCATAAAGCGTACCAGTGTTATACTGCGAAAATTGCTGGGCCGATACMGAGAAAGAAATGAGCAAAAAGAAAAGGACAATGTAAATTTTATTCATATATAATATCTCGTCGTGCCTTAGTTCGTTTTAATTTTTTTAAAGATAAAATTCAAAACGGGTTATCTGTAAAAAAGAATAAATTAATCAAAGGGTTTAACGTATTTAAGTATAAATTGGTTGTGAGCGTGCCAAAGTAAATTTATTTTGTAAACGCAGCACTGTCAATATTGTTTATTTTCATACAAAAATTGGTATAAAAATTCTTGTCGGATGCTGTGAATTGATAAGCTGCTCCGTAAAAATCTTTCCAGCCGGGATGATTGTTTTCAAAAGCGTCATAGAACGAGTCTCTGAGGTCGCGTTTTAATATTTGCTGCGCGTTTTTAAAATTGATAAAAAAGGCCACATTGCTACGTTCGGCAAGCAAATTGTCAAACTGGTTATACTGTTCGGTTTTGCTGATGAATTTACGGTTGATATAGGTATCGGTATAACTGGTTAGTTCTGATGGCGATGCTGCCAGCACCAGGTAGTTGTCTATAATCATGAAATATGGTTTCCTGAAAATGCTAAAAGCATCTCCCAATAAAAAAAACGGAATTTTTTCATAATTAAACTGCCCCATGCCGTCATTTACCATAGTACTGATGTTGGTCATCAAAGGCAATAGCTTTGAACCATCTTTAACCGAAATAATGGCAAATTTTTCCTGGTATCGGGTTGTAACCACAGCAAACTCATTGCTTAATAAAGGCTCAAATTCGGTTTTTAACAATAAGCCGGTCTCCTGTTTAATTTTGCCGAAAAGTTTATCCTTTTCATCGTTTACGCCTGCCTTAAGGTGCCATTGAGATAAATCGGCCTCAAATTTTTGCGGGTCGGATACGGCAAAACAAATACTATAGGCCGTAGTTGCCGGGAATATATCTTTTAAGCGATTGTTAACAGGCTGCTGTTTGGTAAACAGGTTTAAGTAACTATAGGAACGATTGTTTAAACTGGTTATCCCATTAAACATTAAAGCATCGTTTTTGTAGTTTATGCTCAGCGCGGCAACGGCCGGCAATAAACGAAAGCTTTTAAAAATATCGGTATTCTTGTTTTTAAAAAACTCGTCAAAAAGGGGCGATAACTGCCCGTAATTGATATATAAATTGGCCAGTGAGTTGGCGTTTTGCTGATCGGGCAGGGGTACAAATATGGTTTTGCTTTTGTCGCTTTTGTATAGCGCGCTTAAGTCTATCAAAGCTTTTGAAAAACTGCCTACAAAAATATTATCCTCTTTTTTAATGATGTAAAAATGCTTGTTGATACCCTTTAGCAAAATATCGTACTCAAGCCCAATGGCATTGCGGTTAATAGTAATTGAAAGCGCCCCCTTTGATTGCCCTGTTATCTGGTTAAATGAGTTTGGATCAAAACCGGCAGATGCGGTTGTGGTTACCAACAATCCTATATCGCCGGTATCTGATGGATGAACGGAAACGAACACATTTTGGCCCAAAAAAAACTGATCGGACAGGGGAGACAACATCAGCAACCTGCGTAAGGTATCCAGATCGTTTAGTTTTTGTTTGCCAATAACAGCAGCCAACAGGTGGTTGCCATTAAAGATATCATAAAAGCCCTTTTCGTTATTAAATTCAAATACGGCAACCGCATTATCGGGAATGCTTTGCATTACCTGGTTATTGCGTACGCCCGGCGGGTTTAAATTTTTAAAATATACAACCGTTATAAATACAGTGGCAGCCAGTAAAATTATGGTGGTTACTATCAGTCGTCTCATAGCGGTTTGCTTTACAAAGATAGAATTTTACCCTGCGGCATTAAAGTAATACTTTCAATTGGTTAACTTAGCTTTTTATATCTGCATGAACAAACAAATAATCGTCACCGCTTCGCTTTTAGGAATGCTGGCCGTAATAACCGGCGCTTTTGGGGCACATGGGCTTAAAGCAGTTTTGCAGCCCAGCCAGTTAGAGGTTTGGCACACTGCCGTACAATACAATTTTTACCATGTATTTGCCCTGCTTTTTCTTGCTACCTTTAAAGAGCCAAAGGGAAAGCTGATCAAAGCTGCTTATTACCTGTTTACCTTCGGGATAATATTTTTTTCGGGATCATTATACCTGCTAAGCTGCCGTGATATTATAGGCTGGAACTGGCTGATATACATGGGCCCGATAACACCACTGGGCGGCCTGCTGTTTATTTTAGGCTGGCTAGTGATGGCGATAGCTGCTTTCGGCGATAAAGTTAAATAGAGTCAAGAGTCAAGAATCAAGAGCCAAGACGGAAAACAGGTGGCCGTTTGGGTTCAGAATCTCGACAAGAATTAACAAACAAGAATTTAAAGTTTATCATCAAGAATTAAGATGGAGAAATAGGCGATGGTTGTCTTGATTCTTGACTCTTAATTCTTGACTCTGCTAAAAACAAAATGTTAGAGTTTGCCGAAATTGAGTATACCGATCGTAAAACGCTTTTTGTAGAGGTGATTTTGCCGCTGTCTATCTCAAAAAATTATACTTACCGCGTGCCTTTTGAAATGAACAACGCCATTGCCATTGGAAAAAGGGTTGTGGTGCAGTTTGGTAAAAGCAAGCTTTATACAGCGGTGGTTAAAGATATAAGCGAACTGGCGCCCGAAAAATACGAGGCTAAGTATATAATTGAAGTACTTGATAACCTGCCGGTGGTTACGCCCCACCAACTGCACTTTTGGCAATGGGTGGCCGATTATTACATGTGTAACGTAGGCGAGGTAATGAATGCTGCGTTGCCTGCCGCGCTGAAACTGGCCAGCGAAACCAAAATTGAACTTAATAAAGAATTTGATATAGACCGGAGCGCGCTGCACGATAAGGAGTTTTTAATTGTGGAGGCGCTGGATATTCAGCCCGAATTAACCATCAGCGACATAGCTAAACTGTTAGGCCAAAAAACGGTTATGCCTATTTTGAAGCTGATGTTTGAGAAAAATCTCATCCACATTAGCGAGGAAGTAAGCGAACGGTACAAGCCCCGCAAACGTACTTTTATCACCTTAAACCCGGTTTACAACAACCCGGATAACCTGCGCGAATTATTCCCGATACTGGAAAAACGTGCGCCTAAACAAGCCGATGCCTTGCTGGCGTATATCAAACTGTCGCGTACCCAAAAGGCTATCACCAAAAACGAGTTGATTGAGGAGAGCGGGGCGGGTGAATCTAGTATAAAGTCACTCATAGAAAAGGAAATTTTATTTGCGGTTGAAAAAAATGTAAGCCGGCTGCATTTTGAGGACGATATAGACGCCGTAACCAATTTTGAGTTAAACGAACAGCAGGCTGAAGTGCTGGAAAGTATCCGCCGGCAATTGCAGGAGAAGGACGTAACGCTGTTGCATGGCGTAACGTCATCCGGCAAAACGCAAATTTATATCCGGCTTATTGAGGAAATGATGCGCGAGGGCCGCCAGGTGCTTTACCTATTGCCCGAGATTGCGCTTACAACCCACATCATCGAACGGTTACGTATTTATTTTGGCGCCGATATTGGCGTATACCATTCCCGTTTTAATGATAATGAAAGGGTAGAGGTTTGGCAAAAAGTGCTTAATAACGATTATAAGGTGATCCTGGGCGCACGATCATCTTTGTTTTTGCCCTTTAATGATCTTGGGTTGATTATTGTTGACGAAGAACACGAAACATCCTACAAACAGTTTGATCCTGCCCCACGCTACAACGCGCGCGATGCCGCTATATTTTTAGCCAATATGCACCGGGGAAAAGTGCTGCTGGGTTCGGCAACGCCATCATTTGAAAGTTATCATAATGCCAAAACCGGTAAGTATGGCTTCGCGGAGCTAACCGAGCGTTTTGGCGGTGTACAACTACCCGATGTGGAAGTTGTGAGTATTGCCACGGAAACCAAGCAAAAAACTATCCAATCGCATTTTACCAGTGTGTTAATGGCTGGCATAACCGAGGCTTTGACCAATAAAGAGCAGGTGATATTGTTCCAGAACCGGCGTGGTTACGCCCCGGTACTGATGTGCAAAATCTGCGCGTTTACGCCCAAATGTATTAATTGTGATGTAAGCCTTACTTACCATAAAAGCAGCGGTAAGCTGCATTGTCATTACTGCGGGTATAAGGAAGATTCGCCATCTATTTGCCCGGCCTGCGGGTCTACGCACCTGGAATACAAGGGTTTTGGTACCGAAAAAATTGAAGATGAGTTAAGCCTGCTATTGCCCGATGCCCGTATTGCCCGCATGGATCTGGATACCACCCGTGCACGCAACTCGCTGCAAACCATATTGAACGACCTGGAGGAAAAGAAAATAGATATACTGGTAGGCACCCAAATGGTAGCCAAAGGGCTCGATTTTAGCGACGTTACACTGATAGGAATCATTAATGCCGATAGCCTGCTCAAGTTTCCGGATTACCGCGCCAACGAACGCAGTTTCCAGATGCTGGCGCAGGTAAGCGGCAGGGCGGGGCGCAGGGGCAAGCAAGGAAAGGTGGTGATACAAACTTATGACCCGTTCCATCGCGTTATTAAACAGGTGATAGCTAATGATTACAGCGATTTGTACTATACGGAGATGGCTGAACGTAGAAGTTTTAAATATCCGCCGTTCTACCGTATTATTAATTTAGACATCAAACATAAAAATCCCGAAATACTGTATAATCAATCGGTTTACCTGGCCAATGAGTTGCGTAAACATTTCGGCGAAAGAGTGATTGGCCCCGAGTCGCCGTTGATTAGCCGCATCCGTAATTTTTATATTAAATCTATCATGTTAAAGTTTGAGAAAGATGGGATTTCGATTGTAAAGGCCAAGGCGATATTAAAGGACGTAATTGTGCAGTTTCAGACTACGAAGTTGAGTAAAGGGAGTATTGTACAGCCGGATGTGGATCCTTATTAAATAATGTTTCCCCTTTGTCATTCTGAGGAACGAAGAATCTATTATACATTATGCATTTATTCCGTAGAGGTTCGCGAATAGATCCTTCGTTCCTCACGATGACAAAGTAGAAATTTATAGGTTAACACATAAGTGTTTACGATTTGCTGTTCAATCCCTCTCCCAAAATCACCAAAATCCTGTTAACTTTACTGCGTAATGGCTCAAAAGTACATCGATAATTACCGCGAAAAAGGCGCCCGTAAACGGCTGGTTGATTTGTTGGAGAAAAAGGGGATTCAGGATAAGGATGTGTTAAACGCGATAGGCAAAGTACCCCGTCATTACTTTTTTGCCGAGACTTTCTGGAACCAGGCCTACAAAGATATTGCCTTCCCGATAGGCGAGGGGCAAACCATTTCCCAACCGTATACCGTAGCCTATCAAACCGAGTTACTACATATCCGCAAGGGCGATAAGGTACTGGAAATAGGCACCGGATCGGGCTACCAGACTTGTGTTTTATTAGAAATGGGTGCAACCGTTTACACTATCGAGCGCCAGGAAAAACTCTACGAAAAAACAAAATATGTATTGCCCGAAAAAATGGGTTATAAAGCCCATTTCTTTTGTGGCGATGGCTCAATAGGCATAGCCCAACATGCCCCTTATGATAAAATTATTGTAACTGCCGGCGCCCCCACAGTGCCCGATGTATTATTAAAGCAGTTGAAGATTGGCGGTATTTTAGTAATCCCCGTAGGTGATGAAGAAACCCAGAAAATGGTAACCATCTTAAAAGTTGCCGAGCACGACTATGAAAAAATTGTGTTGGATACCTTCAGGTTTGTGCCGCTGGTAGGGGATAAGGCCTGGTAATAAAGATTTCGGAATTGGGATGTTCGATTTCGGATTTTTAAATTGAGATTTGATTTAAATTTAGAATAATACATTCTCTAAATCCGAAATCGAACATCCGAAATCCCAAATCAAGTTACCTTTTCATCACCCTGTCCATTTCTATCTTCGTATCCCGTTCTTTCATGGTTTCCCGCTTATCAAAGGTTTTTTTACCTTGTGCAAGGCCGATTTCCAGCTTGGCAAAACCGCGCTCGCTGATGAACAGGGCGAGGGGAATAATGGTTAACCCTTTTTCTTCGCCACGCGTAAGGAGTTTTTTGAGCTCTTTTTTGTTAAGCAATAGCACGCGGTCGCGTTTGGCTTCGTGGTTATAGAATGATCCATATGAATACTCTGATATATGCAGGTTACGCACATATAGCTGCCCGTTAATGAAAGTACAAAATGCATCATTAATATTGGCTTTACCTTCGCGGATGGATTTAATTTCGGTCCCCAACAATTTTATGCCGGCCGTGTATTTATCCAGTACGTGGTATTCAAAATAAGCTTTTTTGTTTTTGATGTATATTTTATCCTCGGCCATTGTATTCAGATGTAAAGCTTGCAAACTTACAAAAAAATAACCCGCTCTCTATCTTACTTAAATGGCGAAACCTTTTGATGGTTTTTTTTAAGTCCTCCCCTTCAGGGGAGGATTTAGGTGGGGCTATGTACTTTGCGGCTTCACAATTAATACGGGTACATTAACTTTGTGCCTTACCGAATTTACTGTTGTGCCAAAAATCAAATCTTTTAAAGCTTTGTGCCCATGCGAACCCATCACAATAAAATCTACCCCGTTTTTGTTCACAATAGCGGCAATAGCATCTGCCGGGTTACCATATCCAATTTCACCATCGGCTTTATAGCCTAATTTTTTCATCGCCTGTACATATTTATCCAGGTTGTCAAAATCGCTTTGGGTTTCGTTATCCATCACCTGGCCGCCGTAATAGCGTGCCCCGGCAGTTTCTACCACGTGTATAAGGGTGTAGGTAGCCTGCTTACCACCTTGCATAATGGCGTGGCGCATGCAGTCGTTGTCGTTTTTTGAAAAATCAATAGTGATGGCTACGTGTTTATATATAATGGCATCCAGCTCGTTAATAGAATTTGCAATACCATGCGGAACGTAGGTTGGCTTATCGCTATGTTTATAAAACATCGGCCTTAAAAATACAAAAAGCAGCAACAAGGCTATCCCGATAACTATCGGCACAACAAAAATATAAATGTATAAATCGGCTTGCCGGCTTTCTTTCAGCCAGTCGCCAATCTGGTCATATACCAGCTTGGCGTTAAGGCCTACTATGAGTATAGCGCTTGCCCAGGCTAAAATTTTTACTTTAAGGCTGATGGCAAAATTTCCCATCCGCTTTTTGTCGGATGTAAAGTGGATTAAAGGAATTACCGCGAAACCAAGCTGAAGGCTCAATACCACCTGGCTTAAAATAATCAGGCTGCCCAAGGCTTCTTCTCCGAAGTATATGATGGTGAATACTGCCGGTACTATAGCCAGCACCCGTGTAAGCAACCGGCGCAGCCAGGGTTCAATACGGAGGTTAATATGGCCCTCCATAATGATTTGCCCCGCAAGGGTACCTGTAATGGTTGAGCTTTGCCCCGATGCGATAAGGGCGATAGCAAACAACACAGGGGATATCCGCCCAAATATGTGTTCCAGTAATTTATAGGCATCCTGTATTTCGGCAACCTGAAAATAACCGTTTTTAAAAAAAGCGGTAGCGGCAAGTATTAATATGGCCGCGTTTACAAAAAAAGCAAGGTTAAGCGCGATAACGGTATCAAACAAGTTGAATTTTATGGCCGATTTAAAGCCCTCTTCGGTGCGGGTAATTTTACGGGTTTGTACCAGCGACGAGTGCAGGTAAAGGTTGTGCGGCATTACCGTAGCGCCAATGATGCCAATAGCTATATACAGCATTTGCTGGCTTACAGCGTCATTTTTAAACAGGTTAACAGGAATAAAACCTTTTGCAACGTCCAGTACCTGTGGCCCGACAATAAACATCTCGACCAGGAATGAAACGCCGATGATGAAGATCATTGATATAATAAAACCCTCCAGCTTGCGCATTCCCTTATTCATTAAATAAAGCATGAGCACGGTATCGGTAATGGTAAGCGATACTCCCCAGATGAGCGGTAAATTAAATAACAGCTTTAAGCCGATAGCCATACCGATAATTTCGGCCAGATCGCAGGCTATGATAGCTACCTGGGCCAATATATACAGGCAAAAATTCACAAAACGGGGGTAGGCGTTCTTAGAAGCCTGTGCAAGGTCCAACCCACGTACTATGCCCAGCCGGGCGGCTAACGATTGCAGTAATAACGCGATGAGATTTGAAGCAAACAAAACCCAGATAAGCTTATACCCAAATGCGCTGCCCCCTGCAATGTCGGTGGCCCAGTTGCCCGGATCCATGTAACCTACGCTAACCAGGTAGGCCGGGCCGAGGAAGGCCATTGTTTTACGCCATCCGCTCAGGCTCTCGGGGTTAACCGAGCTATGTACGTTACCTAAAGAGTGATTATCATTTGTATTATTTTTGCTCATAGGGCTATCAGTAAATTATTGGCAACCTCGCGGCTAATATGTACTTCTTTATCTGTATCAAGTTTCAATGCCACCGAATGATCATATGCTATAACCTCGGTGATGGTGATTTTTTTGCCGATGGTAAGTTGTTGCTTTTCCAGGTATTGTAAAAATGGCGATGTATGGTCGCGCACTCCCGAAATTACCCCGCAATCGTTAATGGTTAATGCCGAAATTGGTTTAAGCTCGGCCGATTTAAATTTGCCGTTACAATCGGGTATCGGATCGCCGTGTGGATCGTGCTTTGGATGGCCCATAAATTCGTCGAGCCTGTCAATCAATTCTTCCGACGAGATATGCTCCATTTCTTCGGCCATGTCATGTACCTGGTCCCATTTAAAGTTTAATTTCTCTACCAAAAAATATTCCCACAGTCTGTGTTTACGAATAATGCCGATTGCTATCCTTTCGCCGGCGGCCGTAAGGCTTACGCCCTGGTAACGGGTGTAGTTAATCAGCGCTTTATCCGCCAGCTTTTTCAGCATATCTGTTACCGATGAAGCCTTGGTATTTAATGACGCGGCAATTTGATTGGTGCTGGCCATTCCGGCATCAGTTGCCAGGTGGTAAATGCATTTCAAATAGTTTTCCTCGGCTAATGTGTTCATTTATACAAATCTAATAAAAAATTTAGACTAATCTAAAATATGAAGACATGAGAAATATATTTTTGTTTTACTCGTTTTAATTGAAATTTAATTTCGTGAAATGCGGAATATATTATATTTGCAACACTATGGGCGCTGAATTAGATAAAATAGACTTACAGATACTGAAGATATTACAGGAAAATGGAAGGATAACCAACCTTCAATTGTCCAACGAAATTGGCCTTTCGCCGGCGCCAACGCTTGAGCGTGTGCGTAAGCTGGAAAATGCCGAATACATTAAAAGTTATCATGCCCTGGTGGATGAAGAAAAATTGGGCCTGGGTATCAAAACCTTTATCCAGATTTCGTTAGATTTTCATCAGAAAAATACCATCCAAACATTTTTGGACGAGATAAAGACAATTAAAGAAGTTACCGAGTGCCACCATGTAACCGGCCAGTGCGATTTTTTACTGAAGTGCTACGTGCGCGACATTAAATCATACGAACAATTGATCATGGAAAAAATAAGCCGAATCACGGTAGTAAAAACCTTCCAAACCATGATGATTATGTCGACCAGTAAGAAGGAGCCGATAGTGCCGCTGGAATACTAATAGAGGCAAGAATTAAGAGTCAGGAATCAAGATAAGTTCATCTTGCTTGTTGGATTTTATTGTGAAGCGTAAAAGAAAAAATCTTTTACGCTTTACTTTTTTGCAGCTGTCTTGATTCTTGGCTCTCCTAACGAAGCTGCCAATCAATCTCCTTCTTCCCTTCTTTCCTCAATATCTCATTTGTTTTCGAGAATGGCTTGCTGCCGAAAAAGCCCCGGTCGGCCGAGAAGGGGGATGGGTGGGCGCTTTTGATGATGAAATGTTTTTTTTCGTCGATCAAGGCTGCTTTTGATTGGGCGAAGGCTCCCCAGAGGATAAATAAGATGCCTTCTTTTTTATCGGATATGGTTTTGATAACCTGGTCGGTAAATTCTTCCCAGCCTTGTTTTTGGTGCGAGCCGGGTATGCTGGCCCTAACTGTTAATGTGGCGTTTAATAGCAATACACCTTGTTTGGCCCATTCCTCCAGGTTGCCATGTGCAGGTATTTTAAACCCAGGGATATCGCTTTGAAGTTCTTTGTAAATATTGGTTAATGACCGGGGGATAGCAATCCCTTTTTGTACCGAAAATGAAAGACCGTGTGCCTGGTGCGCGCCGTGGTACGGGTCCTGCCCCAGGATTACCACTTTAACATCATCAAAATGGGTGGTATTAAAAGCGTTAAAAATGTCGGCGTTTTTGGGGTAAACTATTTGTCCCGATTCTTTTTCCTGTAATAAAAATTGTTTTAGTTTAACCATGTAGGGCTTGTCAAATTCGGGTTGTAAAACCGCCTGCCATGATGCGTCTAATGAATTGGCCATAAATATTTTTATAGATGTTGATTTAGCGTACAAATAAACAGATATTTGTGCTTAATATATAGTAAAGCAAATTATGTCAAATATTGTTCGGTTAGTTGTAGCGTGTGTATTCTTTGGCGCAGCCGTTGCGCTTTGTGCTTTTGGCTTTTGGGGCTGGGGTATTTTGGTATTGCTGTTCGGTGGTATTACATTGTTAAGTTTCTTTTTTAACGAAAATATGATCTTAGCCCAATATTTTTTGCGCAAAGAGAATTCGGAGAAAGCGGAGGCCTGGTTATTGAAAATTACCGATTACGAAAAGCAATTACATAAAAATCAGCATGGTTATTACAACCTGTTGATCGGTTTGATCGAATCGCGCAGAGCACCGATGAAATCTGAAAAATATTTTAAGAAATCATTACAGCTGGGGATGAAAATGTCGCACAATATAGCGTTGGCTAAATTGAGCCTGGCGGGTATCTCAATGGCAAAACGCAACAAGCGCGAAGCCCAGATGTATTTGTCGGAAGCATCAAAAGATGATAAAAATAAATTACTTACCGACCAGATAAAGATGATGAAAGGCCAGTTGGCCCAAATGGATAAACAGGTAGTAAGGGGCGGATATCGCCAGTTTTAATCCGGATAAGGAAGGCAGAATAAAAATTAAGGAAAAAGAGATAAAAATAAAAGGGACCCAAAACGGGTCCCTTTTATTTTTCGTCAATAGCGCTAAAATAGTCGGCTGTGGCGGAGTGGTTTTGATAAGGGTTGATTATGCGGTCGCTATATGAAAACTCGCTTTCTTCGCTTGGGTTGGCCACTTCAACCATCTTTAATAAACTCCTGATAAACGACAGGTTGAAATTGCTCCTGTTAAGCTTTATCAGGTATTCGTTTTCGGTGATCTCCAGAATTGAATTGGTCATGATGTTTGTATCTTATTGTTTATTACAATTATAATCAACATTATTAAGTTGAACGTTGTATTTGCTTTAAGCTTTCATTAACAAATTGTTATCGTTATTGGGCCATTGAACCGGTATAATAGATTTTAGGGGTTACAATATATTTATAAAGTGTTTTATCTTTATAGGTAAATGACCAAATCTGAACTGATTAAGCAAATAGCCAATATAATTGGCAAGCCCAAAGTGCTGGAGCTAAGCCGCATATTGAAGGCACAAAACTTTGCTTTGCACGATTTGATTGATATTACCTTTCACCCGGATAAAGCTGTCGCTTTCAGGGCGGTATGGATGCTGGAAAATGTTTTTTTAACCGATCCGGAAAGTTATCTTGGCGATCTGCACTATATGATCTCGCGGTTCGGCGAAGTGAAACACCCCGGATGCCAGCGCCATTATGCTAAAATAATAATGCACATCACTGATGAAAATGCCCCGGAGTCGTTACAATTAAAGCTTCAGGAAATCAATTTTGAACCGGTGGTTGAGCAACTGTTTGACTGGATGATAAACCCCAGGGCAAAGGTTGCTGTAAAAATATTTGCAGCTTATGCCTTATTCAATTTAAAAGAATCATTTCCCTGGGTTAAAGAAGAGCTTACCGCTCAAATGGAGTTTTTAATGCGTAACGGCAGTGCAGCCATACAGGCAGGCGGGAGGAAGATATTGAAAGGGTTGTAGATGTGCAGATTTCAGATTACAGATGTGCAGATGATTAATCAATTTGAAAATTTGAGGATTTGAAAATTTGAAAATTAGATTTCTCATATCTAAAATTCATCCTTTTCATCTGCACATCTGCACATCCATTCTTTCATCTGCACATGATGGAACTGCAGAAGTGCTGCGGATTACAGATGTTCGGATTTCAGATGATTGAGCTTTGAGTTGTACGAATATGCAGACGATTATCAAAAGGCTTAATTTGCACATCTGTAATCTGCACATCTGCATATCTAAATTACGCATGTGGCCTATCTTCTCCGTGCAAATTATGGCTTACCTGGCCGTGGTGCAGCTTAGCGTGTATGGCAGACGAGCTATCGTCGGCATAAGTACCATAGGCATTCACTAATACGCCTTTAAGGTTATATTTTGGTGATGACACCGCGTACACTATCGACATATCATCGGGATTGCTGGCACCTTCAAAGCGGTAAAACTCGTCAATTATAAAATCGTCGGCACCCATATGAATGGCCTGGGCCTTATCATCTATGGTATCGCCTTCCAGGCTAAGGTTAGCTGTATATCCCCGTTTGAAAAGATCATTGGTGGCATCAAGCAGGCTTTCGTAATTTTTCATGGTGGAGATGTTTTGTTAAGTAATAGCAATTGATACTGCGTGTATTTGTGTAACCAATAAACTATTGATGTTGTTTTGATTTAGTGAATAATAAGCCTCTTATAAATCTACATTAAACAAAATGTCTCATTGCATTTAAGCAACAAGACATTTTGTTTATTTAAGGTCCTCCCTTTCTGAAGAGGTTTAGGTGAGGCTGTTTACTGCGCCTTAGCCAGCCACAGCGAAGCATTTAAATGCAAAGCCGGGTGCGAAGTATAACCCGAAGGTGCATCGCCAGACCAGCCGTTAAACAGGTTGTCGTTGGTATCGCCTGTGCCGTCATCGGCAGGTGAGCTATCACCAATAAATACAACCCTGCCGCTGCCGTATGTTGCCAAAAGCGCCATTGCATTGGCAGTGCCGCCATTAGTAGCGCTGTTGCGCCAGAATAAGCCCTGTACGCTTGCGTTATTTGCAGGGTACAAGGTAGCGGTTGAGCCGTTATAGAAAGCCAGTTTTGAAGCCGTGCCGGCCGCGCCGTTTAATACTATCTGCGCATTGGTATTGGTGCCTGTATAAACGTTGGTTGAAGGCCCTTCGCTGATATCAACGTAATTGATATTGAAACCAAAAGGATTACTGTTATTGATGCCGTTGTTGGTCATCAAATCGTTCCATACACGGGGCGAATCGTAACCATCGCCATCCCTGTCAGACGGGTTGTAACCATTGGCATCGGTACCTGCAGTTGTAGCTGCGGTGTGGTCGGCTATCATAAACAAGCCGCCGCCGTTGGCAACAAAGTTCATTAAAGCAGTTTTCTCTGCAGCAGTGAATAAACGGTTAGGCTCAACAACCACAAATACATCATAATTGCTCAAATCCTGCGCGTTTGCAGTACCATAGGTAATGGCTGTTCCGCTCGGCAATGATTCTACCAGCTCGCCGCGTTTTACCAGTTCGACAGCCCATGCCGAAATAGCGCCTTTCCAATAGGTTTCGGCAGTGCCCGAAGTAATGCCTGTATATGATGCTGTTGGTATGCGCTGTGCTTTTGTTTCTACAGTGGTACCACCGGTATAAAGTGGCACACTTTCGGTGCCATCGGCATCAATTTGCCAATCGGCGCTGCCTGCATTTTCAAGGTGACTTGCATCAAACAGGAATTTTTTGCCTGTAAGTACAGTGCCGCCGCCGCCGGTGCCGCCATCATTTATCGTAATATCATCAATATCTATACGATTTGTACCGCCGGTTAATTTGCGGATCTCGATACGGGCAGTGCCGGTTACGCCGGTAATGGTAAAAGTTGATAAGGTTAAGGTTGAAGTAGTGGTTATGGTTGATCCGGCCTGTGTATAGCTGCTGCCGCCGTTTACAGAATAAAATAGTCCCCATGTGCTGGCGCCATCGCTGCCGTAAGTACCGCTTTTAATAGTAACGGTGCTGATGCCTGTAGTAACATCAAACAGCATGGTAATTTTACCTGTGTTGCGGATACGGGCTGCCCAAGAGCCTGCCTTCAAATCGCCCGATAAGTTGCCAATTAGGGCGTCGTACAAATTCCATGAGTTGCCCGATAGTGTAACGTTATCGCCGCTGCTTGAGCCTGTGGGCGATACATCATAAGCAGTTTTAGGACTGGTTGCCCCTACTTCGAAACCCTGTGTAAGTGATACAGCCTGGATTTTAAGTTTTGTTACCGATGCTGTTTGGTTGTCGGCAGCATTTTGAACCGGCTGATTTGCATTTTTTTGACAGCCTGAAGCCAACGCTCCGGCCAAAGCTAAGGCAGCAAAAAGCAGCCTCGGATTTGTAAATTTTAGCATAGTGTGTTTTTTAGGTGATTAATGTATAAGTATGTGTTTATTAACTGTGTGTCAAACTTGGTGATTATTATGTAATTAACTATTGCTAATATATTAACTTATTGTTAAATGTGGTTGAATTAGTTGACAGAATGAGTGGTTGATCAGGATGAATTTGCCCGGCAGGATTGAATTTAATGCTACTTAAGCAACAATTTACTATCTTTACTTATGCTCATTCGTAAAAATTTAACCGGGATAAAAAGCAAGGTTAGGCATGGCCTGCTGGCGCTTACTTTATTGGTTAGCTTTTTTTCGATATCCGGATATATAAATAGTAACCGGCCAATAGCAAAAGCAACAGATACCGAGGTATTGGCTGTTAAACCGTTTGCATTAAAAAATGGCATCGGTTATAAAAGAGCATCCGTAGCTTTTTATCGGGCTGCATTTGTTCCTTTAGATCATAAACAAAGTTTTGGCCCGCGCATTTTGCTTTATGATAATCTTGTTGCGCATAAGTACCGGCATTTAAGGCTGCTTTTTTTAAATCACAAAAGCGCAGCTAATTTTCAAATCATCCCGCCAACTTCGTATCCAGCCGATCAGGATCATTTATCTGTCGGTTAATCCCTTCCAGTTTGTCCATTTATAATGGAATAGGTAAAATTTCTTACTCGCTTAACGCGCTGTAAAGCCAGGGAAATCGCTTTTAAAAGTTGATCCTGAAGAAAGGTAGCTCCTAAGGAGCAAAAAAGGTTGAACTATTCGTTTTCTACAAACAGGTAGCCTCTACGAGGCAGCTTAAAAGTGTATTATTTTGTAAAGGTCAACCGTTTGTAGCTGAAAAGGTTTAAAAGCGATTTCCCTGGCTGTAAAGCTTGTTGAGCACATTGCTAAATGCATGAAAAAGCTAAAAAAGCTGCTCAGGCTTGTTTGCCTGGGCCTGTTTTTATTATTGGCTGTAGCCGGCATTTCAATTGCCGGTGCAGCCCCCATACTTGCCAAAAACGAAGAACGTTTTAATAATACAGAAAACTTGATTGAAATGGTTGATGAGAAGGAGGAGGATGAAAGGTGAAAGGTGAAAGGTGAAAGGTGAAAGGTGAAAGGTGAAAGGTGAAAGGAATTATGTTAAATATAAAAAATCCGGTAATCCGATTAATCTGGTAAAATCCCGGTTCAGACAATTTTGCGTTAGGGATTGGCGTGGATACCGGCCAACGAGCGTAATGCCTGCAGGCGTATGAACAAAAAGCCCGGGCCGCAGGCAACGCCCGGATTAGTATCAAGTAGCGAGTATCAAGTATCAAGATTTTTTAGTCGGTATCAGTTAGCGAATATCAAGTAAAAAAATAGCCGCCCGAAAACCGGGTGGCCATTTTTAATATAATGGATTAGATGAGATCTAACCCAATCAACCTAATCCAACTCAATCAACCCAATCAACCACTCACTTATCCAACCACTTCACCAACCTTAGGCGTGTTGAGGAATACAAAGTTGTTATCAAACATATCCACTTTTATGGTGCTGTCTTTATCTACTTTGCCGGCCAGTATCTGTTTCGACAGTTCGTTCAGGATCTTTTTCTGGATGACACGTTTTAACGGACGGGCGCCAAACTGCGGATCGTAACCTAACTGGGCCAGCCAATCCAAGGCTTCTTCGCTTGCTTCCATGGTAATGCCCATTTCGGCCAGGGTTTGTTTTACCTGGTTAAACTGTAGTTTTACAATATCATGTATCTCGTTGCGGCTAAGCGGTGTGAACATGATGATCTCGTCTATCCTGTTCAAAAACTCGGGGCGGATGGTTGCCCTTAACAGGTTAAATAGCTCATTTTTGGTTTTGGCTATCAGTTCATCGCGATTACTATCCTCCAAAGTCTGGAAGTTTTCCTGGATGATGTTTGAGCCAATATTGCTGGTCATGATAATGATGGTATTTTTAAAGTTTACCACACGGCCTTTATTATCGGTTAAGCGGCCATCATCCAATACCTGCAATAGGATATTAAATACGTCAGGGTGCGCTTTTTCAATCTCGTCCAATAATACCACGCTATACGGTTTCCTGCGTACGGCTTCGGTTAACTGGCCACCTTCATCATAACCCACATAGCCCGGAGGCGCTCCTATTAGTCTTGAAACGGCATGGCGTTCCTGGTATTCGCTCATATCTATGCGCACCAGGGCGCCTTCGTCATTAAACAGGTATTCGGCCAGGGCTTTGGCCAGCTCGGTTTTGCCCACGCCGGTTGTGCCCAAAAATATGAACGATCCTATTGGTTTGCGCTTATCCTGTAAACCGGCGCGGCTGCGGCGTATGGCATCACTTATCGCCTCTATCGCTTCCTCCTGCCCTGCAACACGCTTGTGCAGCTCGCCTTCCAGGTTTAACAGTTTTTCTCTTTCACTTTGTATCATTTTACTCACCGGGATGCCTGTCCAGCGGGCTACTACGCCGGCAATATCATCGGCAGTAACTTCCTCTTTCAGCATGCGGCTATCGCTTTGGTTTTCCAAAAGGGCGGCTTTTAGTTTTTCCACCTCGGCCTGGGCCTGTACAATGGTGCCGTAACGTAATTCGGCTACTTTACCGTAGTCGCCGGCACGTTCGGCCTGTTCGGCTTCGAGTTTGTAGTGCTCGATTAGTTCAACTTTTGTGTTGATGCCATCAACAAGGTCTTTTTCACCCTTCCATTTGGCACGCAGCGAGTCGCGCTGAGCGGATAGATTGGCAATTTCTTCACTTAATTCGGCAACCTTGCGGTCGTCCTTTTCGCGTTTAATGGCCTCGCGCTCAATTTCAAGCTGCATAATGCGGCGTTCCAACTCGTCAACCACTTCGGGTACCGAATCCATCTCCAGGCGTAGTTTTGAAGCAGCCTCATCCATCAGGTCGATAGCTTTATCCGGTAAAAACCTGTCGGCTATGTACCGTTGCGACATTTCAACCGCTGCGATTATGGCTTCATCCTTGATCCGCACTTTGTGGTGAGTTTCGTAACGTTCTTTTAAACCACGTAATATCGATATGGCATCGGCGGCATCAGGTTCTTCAACCATAACCTTCTGAAAACGACGTTCCAGCGCTTTATCTTTTTCTAAATATTTTTGGTACTCGTTAAGGGTGGTTGCACCTATTGATCTTAATTCGCCACGGGCCAGGGCTGGTTTTAAAATGTTGGCAGCATCCATAGCGCCCTCGCCACCACCTGCGCCAACCAGCGTATGTATCTCATCTATAAATAAAATGATCTCGCCATCGCTTTGCGTAACTTCTTTTATAACGGCTTTAAGGCGTTCTTCAAACTCACCTTTATATTTGGCGCCTGCAATCAATGCGCCCATATCTAAGGAGTACACTGTTTTTGTTTTCAGGCTTTCGGGAACATCACCTTTGATAATCCTGAAAGCAATACCTTCGGCAATGGCTGTTTTACCAACACCCGGCTCGCCAACCAGTATGGGGTTGTTTTTGGTACGGCGTGACAGGATCTGGATAACACGCCTAATCTCATCATCACGGCCAATAACAGGGTCAAGCTTGCCGCTTTCGGCGTACTCATTAAGGTTGCGGGCATATTTGTTTAGGGCATTGTAGGTTGCTTCGGCATTTTGGTCGGTCACTTTGCTGTCGCCACGTAAAGCTATAATAGCTTTTTTAAGGTCCTTTTCGTTTACACCAAAATCTTTAAGCGCGCCGCTTACTTTGCCACCGGCTGCCAGCAAGCCTAAAAGTATGTGCTCCACCGACACAAACTCATCTTTAAACTCCTTTAAGTATCCTTGCGCTTTTTGCAGGGCCGAGTTACTATCTGACGATAAGTAAACGTTGCTGCCGCTAACTTTCGGGAACGATGCAATCTGGGTATCTAGTACCTCGTTCAGGCGGTTAAGGTTAACATTAAGCTTTTTTAGTAAGTAGGAAATAACATTTTCATCAACCAGCAGCAAGCCTTTTAACAGGTGCGCCGGCTCAATTGCCTGCTGCTGATTGCCGGTTGCAATCTCAGAAGCCTTTTGTACAGCTTCCTGTGCTTTTATTGTAAAGTTGTTAAAATTCATAGTGATTAGTGTTATGAGTTGTATTGGTCAAATCCCTTGCCAGTTAACCTGAACATGATAAAAAGTCATATGAAAAATATTTTAAACGTCATTTTGTCGCCAATAAAAATAATTGTAACATTTTTAATACTTTTATCTGTTCGATAAATATCAACTTCAACTCACTTTGACTACGCGCTTTTTTTTTAACACCCTGCCTGTTAAGTACAGATCATTGTACAGGGATTTTTACACCTATCAAAATTTGATTGCCGTAAGGGCAGCCAGCATCATATTTTTACTGTTAAATATAATAATCAGGGTACTGTATGTTGTTTTCCCGGCAAGCCTTACCAAAGCGCAAAACTTTCCCGAATTTAACGCAAGTAACTGGGTATTCCTGGTTATAACCCCATTTTTCCTGATAGCTGCCAACCTGCTGATATTGGAATATAAAAAGCATAAAAAAGGTACACAATTGATGGCGCTTGTTGTGTTTTTATTTTCGCTGTATATTATTACCTGCGGTATGTATTCCAGCTTTATCGCCACATCCGATCCCAGTAATTCGCTTACACTTTACCTGATAGCTTTGTGCCTTATCAGCGCGATAATGGTATTTGAATATTACGAAACCCTTATCCTCATCATAGGCATCGAACTGTTTTTTACCGCTTTGCTGCTATATAGCCAAACATCGGCAACGCAAATGCTTTATAATCAGTTAATATCAGTTGTGCTGTTATCGGCCTTTTATTTAACGTCGAGGTATTTTTTTACTTACAAAGCCAATAGTTACCAGCAGGTTTTATTAATAAGCGAAAAAAATCAGTTGATAGAAGGCGCCAATGTGTTTAAAAACCAGGTGCTGGGCATGGTAGCTCATGATCTGCGTAATCCCATCGCCTCGGTTGAGTCGATAGCGATGATGATGGAATTAGATGAGGTGACCGAGGATACGCAGGATAATTTAAATATGATTAAAGAATCGTGTGCCAAAGCCCGGTCGATTATTGATGACCTGCTTGATGCCGCCCGTAATGAAAACGGGAGACCAATTGAAACCGAAAGGACAGAACTGAATCAGTTGCTTAAAACCGCCGTAAACTCCTGGCGGACCCAGGGGAAACTGAACGTTGATGTTATTTTTACCAGTAGTGTAAACCCCGCTTATGCGCTGATTAATAAAGAAAGGTTTTCCCGTGTAATTGACAACCTGGTGAGTAATGCCGTGAAATTTTCAAAGGATAACAGCCGTGTTGACGTGCGGTTAAGCCAGGTTAGTAAAGATGTGATTATTGAGGTTCAGGATTATGGCATGGGGATCCCGCAGGCCATGCTTCCCGAAATATTTAACAGCTTTACCAAGGCAGGCCGCACCGGCGTGCGTGGCGAAAAATCGACTGGCTTAGGACTCAGCATTGTGCGCCAGATAGTTGAAAGCCATAAGGGTACTATCCACGTTGAAAGTACAGAAGGGAAAGGCTCTGTTTTTGTGGTGAAACTGCCTGTTGGTCATTAGTCATTGTCGCTGCGCTTGTCATTTCGCTGCGCTGTCATTGGTCATTGTCGCTTCGCTTGTCATTGGTCATTTCGCTGCGCTGTCATTAGTCATTGGTAGCTGTAAAGTTTGGCAAAACGCTGAAGGGGAAATGACATTCAAAAATAAAAAACTGTCATGCTGAGGAACGAAGCATCTATTCGCGAACTTTTCTATCGGTCATGCAAAGCAGATAGATCCTTTGTACCTGCCATTGACACATTATGCAGCAGTTTGATTTTCAACCAGTTGCACATTGTGCTTTTTAGCTAATCTTTTCAATGATGCCATCTCTCTTTTCTTTAGTTGCTCTTCATAACGCTTAGTTCCCTCCTCCACGTACGCGGTTCCTTTGGTTAATGTATTGTAATAGGCTATAGCCAGCTTTCTGGC
>NZ_JBFUCY010000029.1:0-91011 GCF_056404995.1 Mucilaginibacter sp. P2_A5 | reverse complement strand
TCAATACCACATAATGCAGCGGCTATAGTAATTGTAATGATATCTGTTAGTAGATGTTGCTTTTTTCTGTCAATGCGGAAGTCTTGCATTTCGCTAAAATAAGCGAAAATAGTACTTGTCTTATTTTTTGTATCCATCTGATTGTCAGATAAATATACATAAATACAATCACAAAAACAACATAAATATCTGACTATCAGGTGTTTATTTAATCGCCAATTAGTGAATCATTTTAATGCGTTTGCCCTGTCACCTTACACCAAAATCACCGCAACTGAATTAAAAAACAAAAAATCCTTTCATTTCCCCCAAATTCTGATTACGTTTGAATTTTTTGTTGATGTAGCTTCTAATAATTTTTTATCAAAAGTTAATGCTACGAGTCGACAGTACAAAACCATGCCAGATTATTTATGCCATTGCAAAGCATGATTACCTTGGCTATGTAATTGAGCCACACATCGTTCAGCTTAACCCCAACGGCGAATTTTCATTAACCCACCAGCGTTTATTTTCAAATACGGCTAAAGAGTTTGTTCATTGTATTGATGAGGTTGATATTAAGCTCATCAAAATTTTGGAGGAGATGGAGCAGGGGAATGTGATTAAGCGCTTTTATAAAAAGCCCATTCGCCCCTTTGAGTTTTTTGCCAAAATTTTTAACGAAGCCTTGTTTGATACCATTCGCCCCAAGCTGGAAAAGCGAATGGCCGAGGCCCTGAACCTGTTGGGCAATAAAAAGGTTTACCAGATGAGCAAGGAAGGTTATCCTGGCGAGCGCAAGCTGCAGATAGCTACCGAACCGGCAAGCGTGCTATTCCATTTCAGGCGAAATGAGGAGGAGATACGGTATTTCCCGACGATTAAATACCAGGGGATGCGCATCGAATTCATGTTTAAAAATGCCGAGATTATTTGCAACCACCCGGCCTGGATGCTGCTTGACGATACCCTGTATTTTTTTGATAAAGAGATAGAAGGTAAAAAGCTGGTGCCGTTTTTGAATAAACGCTATATAGCAATCCCCCGGTCGTCAGAGCAATCGTATTTTGAAAAGTTTGTTGCCCCGCTGATAGAGAAACACAATGTATACGCCGAAGGGTTTACTATAAATACCGAAAAGTACGATGCCCAGCCTGTTTTAAAACCTATTTATGTAGAGGGCGGCACATCGCAGTTACAATTGTATTTTAAATATGCGGGATATATTTTCCCGTATGGCGATGGACGCACGGTATCGGTAAGGATGGAAAAAAATGGGGATGATTACCTGTTCCATCGTATTAAGCGCTCGGGTACCTGGGAAAAGGGCAAAATGGCACAGCTGGAGCAATTGGGCCTTAAAACGGTATCCAGCCTGTTCCAAAACCTGGAAGTTGATAATAAGCACGATGAGGATGCCGACCACTCCTTTTCGGTATTTGAATGGCTTAACCAGTACCACGATAAGTTAATAGAGCAGGGCTTTGAAATAGAACAACCCGAGGGACAAAAGCGGTACGTTTTTGGAAACAGCAAAATAGACCTTGAGGTATCCGAAAACAACGATTGGTTTGATATTAATGCCATTGTATGGTTTGGCCCGTACCGTATTCCCTTCATACAGCTTAAAAACCACATTCTTAACCATAAAAAGGAGTTTATTTTGCCATCGGGCGAAATTGCGGTTATCCCCGAAAAATGGTTTTCGCAATATGGCAACCTGCTGCATTTTACTGAAGGTGGCAACGACTTAAAACTGCGCCGCCACCATATTGGCCTGGTTAATGACCTGGCCGAAGGTGAAATGGCCAACGTTACCATGACCCGCAAACTGCAGAAACTAACCAATTTTGAAGAATTGGAAGAGGTGCAGATGCCTGTAAATTTTCAGGGTAACCTACGGCCTTACCAACAGGCGGGTTACAACTGGTTTCACTTTTTAAAGCAATATCATTTTGGCGGCTGCCTTGCCGATGATATGGGGCTTGGTAAAACTATCCAAACCCTGGCGCTGCTACAGAAACACAAAGAAGTTACCGAAGCGGAGGGCAGCAAAAGCACATCATTGGTTATTATGCCAACCTCGTTGATTTATAACTGGCTTGCCGAAGCAAAAAAATTCACACCGCAACTAAGGCTAATGGTACATACCGGCACACTTCGGTACCGATCGGCAGATGTGTTTGCCAATTATGATGTGGTTATTACCACCTATGGCATCAGCCGGATAGATATTGAAATGTTTAAGGATTATTTTTTTGATTACGTGATACTGGATGAGAGCCAGAACATTAAAAATCCGTCGTCAAAATCATTCCAGGCGGTTAAACAACTGAAAGCCCGTTTTAAACTGATATTGAGCGGTACACCGGTAGAAAACTCGGTTAATGATTTGTGGACACAGATGTCGTTTATAAACCCGGGCTTGCTGGGCAACCAGCAGTTTTTCCAGAATGAATTTGTAACGCCTATAGAAAAGAAAAAGGATGAGGATAAGGCCCGTAAGCTACAGGCGCTTATTAAACCTTTTGTACTGCGCCGTACCAAAGAACAGGTTGCTACCGAACTGCCGCCAAAAACTGAAACCCTGCTTTACTGCGAAATGAGCGAGGAGCAATCATCTGTGTATGAAAAAATAAAATCAGAGTACCGCAACGAACTGTTGAAGAGCCTGGAGGATGGCACCTTTGCCAAAACACAGATACAGGTGCTGCAGGGCCTGATTAAATTAAGGCAGATAGCCAACCATCCCATCATGATTGATAAGGATTACGAAGGCGATAGCGGGAAATTCGAAAACGTAGTACATACGCTGGCCAGTGTTTTGGATGGCGGGCACAAGGTGTTAATATTTTCGCAGTTTGTGAAACAGCTTGCCATTTACCGCGAGCACCTGGAACGCGAAGGAATATCATATGTTTACCTTGACGGCGGTACCCAAAACCGCGGCGATGTGGTTAAGCAATTCCAGGAAGATAAGAAGACCAGGGTTTTCCTGATCTCGATAAAAGCAGGCGGGGTTGGCCTTAATCTTACTGAGGCTGATTATGTATTTATACTTGACCCCTGGTGGAACCCGGCTGTTGAACAACAGGCCATTGACCGTACTCACCGCATTGGGCAAACCAAAAACGTATTCATCTATAAATTCATCACCAAAGATTCTGTTGAGGAAAAGATACTTGCCCTGCAACTACGCAAATTAAGCCTCAGCCGCGCTTTAATAACCACCGAGGAGAGTTTTATCAAATCGCTTACCGCGGATGATATAAAGGAGATATTGGGGTAGGGCCGCGGATGTGCAGATTATAGATGTGCAGATTTCAGATTTTAAATGTGCAGATGTTTGATGTACGGTCTTGTATATTATTTTTATAAAAGAAAATGGCCTCTCATTACTGAAAGGCCATTTTCTTTTTCATTCATCTGCACATTTGCATATCTGAAATTTGCACATCTGACTAAGGTTTCACACTCGTAAATTTCGATCCTAAGCTGATGTAGTCAGTCATGATTTGGCCTGCTTCGCGTTTTACAAAGTCAAGATCCTCGTCTTTGGGTCTTTTTTCGCCTTTTTTAAGTGCGGGAAGGCCCAATGCTACGCGGCGCAGATTGTTGCGTTCCAGCGCTTTTTGCTCATCAGCATCACGTTGTTTTTTCAGGTCGGCTTCATTTAAGGTTACGCTGCTTTCGTTCTCGTGCTTTTTGAAGTCGGCAATATCTTCCAGCATGTATTTATAGCTATCGCTTGATGCCATTCGTTGGTCGTGCATTTTTTTAATCTCTGGCAATACCGCGGTAAAGTCGCCGGCTTTAGTGAAATCGCTTTTCTCGATTACATCAAAAGGCATGGCAGATGGCTCGGTATCCTCGCCATATTTATCCAGTGGGATTAAAGACGGAAACTGGATATCAGGCATAACACCTTTATGCTGGGTTGAACTGCCGCTGATACGGTAGAATTTAGCTATAGTTAAATTCAGCTGGCCATAAGTGCTTTGGCTGCCGGTTGAAACCTTCATGGTGCCTTTTTTTGCACCTGGGGTAACTGTATTGGCAAGTTGATTGATTTTATCACGCAGGGGCGAACCTAAAATCCTGTCAAGGTCAATTGCGTTTTGTACCGAACCTTTACCATAGGTTTGCGTGCCCAAAATTAATCCGCGGCCGTAATCCTGTATCGCGCCGGAGAAAATTTCAGATGCTGAAGCACTGAAACGGTCGACCAACACACCTAACGGACCTGAATATGTAACTGATGGATCGTCGTCTTTTTCTACATCTACCTGGTCTTTAGTATCGCGAACCTGTACTACCGGCCCTTGTTTAATAAACAAGCCAGTAAGTTCAATAGCTTCCATTAACGAGCCACCACCGTTTTCGCGCAGGTCAATCACTACTCCGTCAACATTTTCCTGTTTCAGGCTATCCAACAGCAATTTAACATCATGGGTAGTGCTTTTATAGTTCGGGTTTCCGGCTTTATAGTCGTTATAATCGATATAAAACGCGGGGATAGATATAACCCCTATTTTAACAGCTTTGCCATTGTTGTTATAAGTACGGATCTCTTTTTTGGCCGATTGATCTTTTAAAATGATTTTTTCGCGTACCATTTCTACAACTTTGGGCTTGCTGCCTGCGCTTGCCCCTACAGGTAAAATCTCAAGCTTTACCGTAGTCCCTTTGGTTCCACGAATCAGGGCGATAGCATTTTCAACCCTCCAGCCAACTACGTTCTGGAACTCGCCTTCTTTGCCTTGTGCAACCCCAACAATGCGGTCATCGATAGAGATCTGTTTGCTTTTGTCGGCAGGGCCGCCCGGTACTATCGATTTGATGGTTACGTATTCGTTTTCGACCAAAAGCGAAGCGCCGATACCTTCTAACTGACGCGACATTTCAATGTTGAAATTGGCTGCGTTTGATGGATTAAAGTAATTGGTGTGCGGGTCAATGGCCTCGGTAAAGGCATCCATAAAGTATTGAAAAACATCCTGGTTAGATAGTTTATTGGCTTGCTTCAATAAGTTTTCATAACGTTTTTTCAATGTTTCCTTATTTTTAGCCATATCCGGGCTGGCTATTTTCAGGTTCAGCAGATCGTATTTAACGCGCTGTCCCCACATATCGTCCATTTCGGCTTGGTTGGCAGGCCACGGTAGTTTATCACGGTCATAAACAAATGATTCTTTTTTATCAAAATCAAAGCTTTTGTTTAAACGTGCCAGCGAGTAGTTTACATGTTCGATGTATCTTTTTTGAAATACGTTGAAAATATAAAAAGCATCGTTCAGGTTGCCCTCTTTGATGTCATCATCCAACACGGTTTTATACTTTTCAAAATCCTTGATATCCGAAGCTAAAAAGTAACTATGATTTTCATCTAATGATTTGATATACCGATTGTATACAATTGTGGATATCGAATCGTTTAGTTCAACCTTTTTATAATTGTAATTGGTAATCAGCTCGGCGATTTTTTTGCAGACGATAACCTGTTGTTCATCCGGTTCCAGATCTGAGGCTGCAACCTTAACTGGTTTTGATGGCGATGCCTTACATGCAAGAGCAGCAGCCAGTAATACTAATAAATATACTTTCTTAAACATATTTTTTACTGTAGTTAAATCGGGAATGGTGTAAAACATCAATACTTGTGCCTAATAATAATTATTGCTAATGTAAAAAAAAGAGACAGTCAAAATGCTGTCTCTTAATAACAATAACAATTATACGATAATGTTTTACTTGTAGTATACAAGCAATGGCATTTTACGCTATTGTTACATAAAAAAAATTATTTAATCACCTTTTTAGGTTCCTGATCAGCGGTTTCTGCATAGCGTATCTCTGCCCTGGGGTTATCTTTATTGTCTTGCAGATAGCGCATTTGTTTGTTAATGCTGGCAACATCGGCTGTAAAGCCGTGGTTATTGGCTATATCGCGGGCTTCATTTAAATCCTGCATGGCCTGGGTAAAATCGCCGTAGCCTGCTTTGCATGTTGCCAGGCCCATTAAGCTGGTGATGGTGTGTTTGTCGTCACTTTGCTGGCGCGATATCAATAGGCTTTGCAGCCAATACCATTTAGCTTCAGATAAGCGGTTTTGCTTCAGGTACATTTGCGCCAGATCGCTAAAATTGTAGCTGGCGGCATTGTAAACCCTGAACCGCATATTATGCTGGGCCGTTTTCATTACCGCCATCTCATGCAGATAAAGCGAATAGGAAGCAAGCTCCAGGCTAACGGGTGTAATTTTATGTTTAGCTATTTGTGCTGCGGGTAGCCTGCCAATGGAGTGGTCTTTTACATCGGCAATCAGCGGAAATCGTTCGTGTTTTTTAAATACATTCCCGATGGTTTTAGCCGGTTTTACCCACCATTGTGCCGATGCGGATATACTTACGGAGCATAAGATAATTAGTAAAAGATATCTCATTGAGCCTTTTGTCTGAATTTAATAAATTAATCAGTAAACAAATATAATTATAAAAGCCAGTTAATCAATACCCTGAAACGAGTATATCTTTAAGCCGTTTATTATTAAATAAGTGGATTTAACGACTCGCGGCCGTAAAATGTTATGTTAATTTTATCCTGAAAAGCCAACCCGCTGATAATAAGGATGAATTAAATTTCTTTTTGGTTTAAAAAATTAATTTATTGTACTGATTGCCGTATAAGAAACGAGGACTTTAATTCACTCCGATACACGCAATCACCAGGAAGAAGGGTGCTAATTAATCAACAATTTGTAACCCCGCCCATGTACGTTAATGATCTCGACATTAGGATCATCTTTTAAATACTTACGAATTTTGCTTAAGAACACATCCATGCTGCGGCCGTTAAAGTAATTATCGTCATGCCAGATGTTCAGCAAGGCCTCTTCGCGGGTAAGCACTTCGTTTTTTCGCATGCAAAGCAACCGCAATAATTCTGCTTCTTTGGTTGATAGCTTTTGGATGGCTTCGCCAATGGTGATGATTTGGGAGGTATAATCAAACGCGTAACGGCCAATTTTAAAGCTGGTTTGTTTTTCCTCTTCTGTTCTTTCGGTGCCGCTGGTGCGTTTCAGCAAGGCGTTTATACGCAGCAGCAACTCTTCTATGCGGAATGGCTTGGTGATATAATCGTCGCCGCCAAGGTTAAAGGCCTGGGTTTTATCTTCTATCATGCCTTTGGCTGTAGCAAAAATGATGGGCACGGTCGGGTTTATTTTCCTTACGTCCTTACCCAAAGTAAAGCCGTCTTTTTTGGGCATCATTACATCCAGTATCAGCAAATCAAATACATGCTTGGTGAAAGTACGCAGCCCTTCTTCGCCATCTTTGCACAAAACAACATCAAACTTTCCTTTCAGCTGCAGGTAATCCTGTAACAGTAAACCTAAATTGGCATCGTCTTCAACCAGTAGTATTTTCTTCATGTTGTATTTAAGTCGGAAAGTTTTATTTTTTAGTCCGGAAGTCCTTGCTCATTTACGCTGACGCGAATTTAAGTTCAAACTCCGATCCTTTTTCTTTTTCGGATTTTACGCTGATGGTGCCGTTAAGCCGTTTTACTATGGTATTTACGTAGCTTAAACCCAAGCCAAACCCTTTAACATCGTGCAGGTTACCAGTAGGAATACGATAAAACTGTTCGAATATTTTTGTTTGCTGATCGCGGCTCATGCCTATACCTTTATCGGCAACCTTAATTACTACCTGCCCGTTTTTGTTAAACGTACTGATGGTAATTTCGGGGTTTTCATTACTATACTTTATTGCATTGTCGATAAGGTTGTATAACACATTTGAAAAATGAAGTTCGTCGGCAACAATCACCGCATTTTCGGCTTCCAGTTCAAGTGTGGTTTTGGCATTGCATTTATGCAGCTTAAGCGCCATGCTATCTAAAACAACCGCTATCATATCGTTTACATCAAGCGGTTTTTTATCAAGCTTAAAGTCATTTTTTTCAATGCGGGCAATATTTAATACCCGCTCTATATGGCTACCTAAACGTTCGTTTTCTTCAAAAATTATATTGGCAAGGCGCAATACCCTATTTTGATCGTTAGTAATTTCCCGGTCTTTTAAAGCCTCGCTGGCAATCATAATGGTTGATACAGGGGTTTTAAACTCGTGGGTCATGTTGTTGATGAAATCTATTTTCATCTCTGATACCTTTTTTTGTTTAAGGATTGAGAAAATGGTATATCCAAAACAAAATATCAGTACAATAAGCAAACTGCCGGTAGTAGCCATAGTGGCCGTCATATGGCTTAGAATAAGTGAGTTTTTTTGCGGGAAAGAAAGCTTAATTTTCCCCGGATCGTTGATCACATCGCGGCTAAAAATAGCAGTTTGATAGGTATTGGCGGGTATAAACACAGGCTTGTTACCTTCCAGGTCATTAGCACTCGAAAATATGAGCGAATCGCTGCTGGCCGTAGTAACCTCGTAGCTAAAGGGTAAAGATATGCCCTTGTTATGCAGTTCAAAACGTAAAAGCGTATCTATCCAAAGCGGGTTCAATCGTTTGGTTAACGGCTGTCCCGATTTGCTGTATTCTTCGGCCAGGTTGGCTATAACATTTGCCTTGCCAGGGTTTGTGGTTACGCTTACGTTTTTGATCGAATCGGTTTCAAGCATTTTTTTGATCTGCGCAACCTGCCTTTCCTTTTGCCTGCGCACTTGTTCGCGCTGCCAAAGGGGGTTAATGCGGGGTATTAAAATCAGCTGCTTGCCAAACTGCGGGTCAGGGTATTCATAGCGCAAGGTGTCATACTTGCGGAGTTTATGGGCCGTTTTTACGGTGTGGGTAATATGTGTGCCAATTACCTGTTGCTTGTAGCTGGCATGCACTATGCCCGCATCGTCGGTATATTGGGCCATGGTCACTTTAATATCCACGGTGCCTTCCTGCTGTAGTAAATCGCTTAGCTCATCATCAAGTTTTTGATGCTTCATCATGCGTTCAAGGCTATCGCGCAATAGGGCTATTTTTTTTTGCCTCGGGGTTTGCCGCTTGGCTGGTTTAGGAGTAAAAGGGTTGTTTTCGGTGCTTTTTACAACTTTTATTCCCGCGTCATCTATTTCGGCTGCTCTTACCTGGGCTTTTGAATTCAAAAAGTTGTTGGCATCCTGTTTGGTTACTCTTGATACTACGTTGTTAAGCGCCTCGTTAACAGAGCGGTCAAAAAGTTCGGATTGCATTTGATAGGATTGCCTTAAAAAATACAATTGCATAGCCATTACACCCAAAAGTGCAAGCCCCATTAAGCCAATAATCAAACCAATACTACGTTTCTTCATCTGTCAACAAACAAAAATATTTTAAATAACCCAACAAAGGGGCTATTTAACAAAATTTAACAATTGTCAATTAATAATAACGCTTTGAAATTTAACCTATTGCCGGTGTTTAAACAGGGAGAGTAGGGACAATAAAAAAAGGCCTCACAGTAAGGCCTTTTTTTATATTTTAATGTATGATATACCAATTAAAATGGCAAATCGTCGTCATCGCTTGATGAGCTGATATCGGCGGCCGGAGCTGCGTATTCTGGTGCAGAAGCGGCGCCTGCGCCTGCAAGTACGTTAATTTTCCATAGCTGTAACGAGTTGAAATAGCTTTTTTTGCCTGTTTTATCAGTCCATGGACGGCCACGCAGGTTAAAGAAAACTTCAACGTCATCGCCTACCTTTACATTATCAATCAAAGCACAGCGATCTTGTATAGCTTCGAATTTTAAATATTCAGGATATTGAGGGTTTTCAATATATTCTAATATCAGTTCGCGCTTCTTTAGTGAGTCGGTTACCTGTTGTGTTGGCGACACTTCATGTACTTTACCTTTAACTTCCATAATCTTCAAATAATTTAAAATGTAAAGTTAATAGATAAGAAATTAAAATAGGGCGTTTTTAATGCTTAATTTTGCAAAATATCATGCAAGTTTTCCACAACGAAAGTAAAATAATAATTACCTGTAATAAGAGATTGTCAGGCTATCTTCAACAGGAGGTAGAAGCATTGGGCTATACACCGGTCCGCGTTTTTCAAACCGGGGTCGAGCTCAAGGGTACCGTTACAGATACCATAGCGCTTAACTTAAACCTGCGCTGCGCAAGCCAGGTGCTCTATTTAATAAAAAGCTTTAAAGCCGCCGATCCTAAAGAGCTGTACGAGGAATTAGTAACCATTGAATGGGAAAAACTGATTGACTTTAGCGGGTACTTTTCTGTAACATCAAACGTTAATAACGAACATATACTTACGCCATTGTTTGCCAATGTAAAGGTAAAAGATGCTATTGTTGACAGGATTAAGGAGGTTAAAGGCATCCGCCCCAACTCGGGCGCCGAAGCCAATAAAACCCTGGTTCATTTGTACTGGCAGGATGACGAGGCCGATATTTTCATGGATACATCGGGCGAAACGCTGGCTAAACACAGCTACCGTAAAATACCCGGTAAAGCCCCGATGCTGGAAGCCCTGGCTACATCAACCATTATGGCTACCAACTGGGACAGGAAGAGTACATTTATTAATCCGATGTGCGGATCGGGTACTTTGGCCATTGAGGCGGCTTTGCTGGCTACCGATAAGCATCCTGGTTTATTCAGGATGAACTATGGCTTTATGCACATTATGGGGTACGATGAAAATGTATTTTTTGTAGAGCGCCGTAAATTGAAGGATAAAGCTAAGAAAGAAACAGGGTTTAAAATTATTGCTACCGACATATCGGAAGACGCTATCGATATCGCCCAAAAAAATGCCAAAACTGCGGGGGTAGAACATTTAATTGATTTTGCTGTTTGTGACTTTGAAGATACCGAAGTGCCTGAGGAACCTGGAGTGGTAATGTTTAACCCGGAATATGGTGAACGCTTAGGTGTGCACAGCAAGCTGGAGATTACCTATAAAAGAATGGGCGATTTTTTGAAAAAGAAATGCCTTGGGTACAGGGGATACGTTTTTACAGGCAACCCCGACCTTGCAAAAAAGATAGGCTTACGCCCGTCGAGACGAATTGAATTTTACAATGGCAAGCTGGATTGCCGTTTATTTGAGTATGAGTTATATGATGGCAGTAAGCGCGACCCAAGTGAACGCCCACAGCCAAAGTAACCACATTAACATAAGAATACTATTAATGAAAAAGATCATATTATTAGCCGTAGTAGTTTTATCATCGGTTTGCGCCATGGCACAAACCCAGCTTGCGTTCCCTTTCCAGGGAGGTGCGCCTGTAATGACCGCGTTTTTTAAAGACAGCGTTATTGTATCGCCCGAAATAATTAAAAAAAGGGCTGCCGGTACCGCGGTTTTTAAATTTACCGCTGATGAAAAAGGGGCGATAAAAAGAATCGTGATCTACTATGCCGATGATTATATTTTAACGGTGCCTATTATTGAGGCCCTCAAAAAATCGAATCATAAATGGATAATTCCTGATCATGAAAAGGTTCATGATTTTGTGCTGCCTTTTTCTATTGGCTTTATTCCACCGGCTGTTCCGGGCAAGATTTTAGAGAAGCGCATGTTTGATTTTTATACCCAACGCAAGCCAATAACTACCGATAACCAAATTCCGCTTGATAACGCTACTTTATTACCAACCGTAGTTATTAACTACGAATTGGGGAAGTAACATATTAATTGGGGATGATAAACTATTTCGCCTGAAATTTTAAGCCGGATTATTTTTCGCTTAAAATTTCAGGCTTTTTGTTGAATGCCGAATTCAACTCCCCAACAATTATCCAAACAACTCGCTGCTTAAATACCTGTCGCCACGGTCGCAGCAAATAAATACGATTATGCCCTCGGTGAGTTCAGATGCCAGCTTTATAGCTGCTGATAACGCGCCGCCGCTGCTCATACCGGCAAATACGCCTTCAACTTTGGCCAGTTTGCGGGCCATTTGGGTGGCATCTTCTTCCGAGATATCCATAACCCTATCAACCCTTGATGCGTCAAATATTTTAGGCAGGTAAGCAGGCGGCCACCTGCGGATACCGGGGATGGATGAACCTTCGGTAGGCTGGCAGCCCACTATCTGTACATCGGGGTTTTGTTGTTTTAGGTAGATGGAACAGCCCATTATAGTACCGGTGGTGCCCATGGCGCTTACAAAATGGGTTATTTGGCCTTCGGTATCGCGCCAGATTTCGGGGCCGGTGCTTTTTATATGAGCGCCAAAATTATCGGGGTTGGCAAACTGGTTTACCAGGTAAAACTCACCAGTGGCGGCTTTTTCTTCGGCATAATCGCGGCAAAGCTCAATGCCTTCTAACAGGGTTACTTTGGCCCCAAAAGCTTCCATGGTAAGGGTGCGTTCGCGGGTGGAGTTTGATGGCATTACCAATTCAATTTCCAAATCAAATAACCGCGCAATCATAGCCAGCGCTATGCCTGTATTGCCGCTGGTTGCCTCAATTAATTTAGTGCCGGGTTTAATATCGCCCCGCTCAATGGCGCTGCGGATCATGTTGAGCGATGCGCGGTCTTTTACGCTGCCGCCGGGGTTGTTGCCTTCCAGCTTGGCAAATATTTTTACGTTGGGATTTGGGTTTAGCTTTTTTATTTCAACCATAGGCGTATTGCCTATTAAATCAATGAGTGTAGCCATTGTTGTTTTGTTTTGGATAGATGTAAAACAGGGTTGGTTCTTTTATTTTTGCTCGCCAAAAATACGCCGCGTTAATTTTTTCAAGATACGGATGCTTGGCGTATGATACACCCTTGAATTTGGCGGCAGGCTTTTGGTTAACCACACATTCCCTCCAACAATACTGTTACTGCCTATTACGGTTTCGCCGCCCAATATGGTGGCGCCGGAGTATATAACCACATTGTCTTCAACAGTAGGGTGGCGTTTGGTAAAAGCCATGCTTTTATCAACACTTAAAGCACCAAGGGTAACACCCTGGTATAATTTAACATGCGAGCCGATAGTGCAGCTTTCGCCAATTACAATTCCGGTTCCATGGTCTATATAAAAATACTCGCCAATAACAGCGGCGGGGTGAATATCGATACCTGTTTTGGAATGGGCATGCTCGGTTAGTATCCTGGGAATTAAAGGTACATCGCGGGTATATAAACTATGCGCCAGCCGGTAAAGTGAAATAGCGAAAAATCCCGGATAGGTACGGATCACTTCAAACTCGCTGCGTGCAGCGGGGTCGCCATTAAATATGGCCTGGATATCGGTATTTAAAACATGGTAAAGCCGCGGCAGGCATTCAAAAAAATCGGCCGCGCGTTTTTTGTTATCACAATCGGCACAGGCTTTGGTGGCCTCCATGATGTTGTAAAGCTCAGCTTCCAGTACCACAAATTCGGCCTTCAACTCATCAACAGTCGAAAAAATTTTTGCTGTTTGCTCCGGGTACAACAAATGGATAACGCGCAGCGCCCACCTGGTAATTTCCCTGTTAGACGGCACGTACTCAAGCTTTTGCTGCTTGGTAAAAATTTGCCCGTAAAATTCTTCACTCATGTTTTATAACGCGTTGTTAAGGAGCAACAACTATTTATACTGCAAGTTTATGGAAAAGAATGTTGTTTGTATGTAAAAAGGGCTACTTAATTGATGGAGATAATAACTTTTGTATAATTAATACTAATGGCGCAATCTGAAAAAAACGCCCAAAAACAGATACCCCGAATTATACTTCACCGGCGAATAATACTTTGACCGTAAACGGTTGATGCCTGCACCATAATTTGAACTATCGTAACCCAGCTCCAGGCCCGCGCTGCCATATCCGCCCGGAATAGAAAGAGTTATCATTGGCGAATAAGCAAAAGTATAACCAGCCCCCACTGACTTGCCTTCCAGTTTGTCGGTATAATCGTCACGCGGTTCACTATATCGGTATACATCACCATAACCAACATTGTAGCCGCCCTTTATTGATAGTGCAATAGCAACCTGTACCTCACTTTCGGGATTGATGCAGTAGTGCGGCGTTATAGCGATGCCTGTATATAAGGTTGTGCCTTCAAAGCGCTTGTAATCATCATCAAAATAAAAGTTATAGCTCATAACATCGGCAAACCCCGTTATGTCAAACCCGGAATGGCCGCCCGCAAAAACTTTTCCGTAGCCAAGGTTAACCCGGAATGAGCCTTTGCTTATATTGCTGTCGAGCAGATCGGCTGTTGGCTGCATGGTGCCAATCCTGATCAAAAGGCCACTTGACTGCGCTTGCACGTTTAAAGCGTAGCATAACAAAAACATCGAAATAAAACCTGCAGGGAGTTTCATATTGGTATTGTGATAGGCGTAAATAAAAAGGGTATAAGGTCGTTCGTAACAATATGACTACTTTTTGATTGCTTGGTTTAACTAAACCATTCAAATAAAGTCAATAGAATCGAAATGATATCTTCGATATCGGCAGGTCAGACACTAATTTCCGAATGTTAAGGCTATGCCAACAAATAAATACCCCGAATGATAGTTTAATGGGGAATAATAAGCTGATCGCAGATTGTTTATATGTTTGGCATAATTAGCGCTATCGTACCCCAATTCGATAGCAATAGGGCCCGGGTTGCCATTGGTAGATAAGGAAATAAACGGCGAAGCAGCAGCGCTGATATTGCTTTTAATTGACTTGTCTTCCAGCCTGTTACTGTAATCATTGTGCTGATCATTATATTTATAAACATCGCCTGCACCCCAGTTATAACCCGCTTTGAGTAATAGTCCGGCAGAAAATCGAAAACTACTTTGGGGGTTAAAACAATACCGGGTGCAGACGCCAGGCCCCAGGCATAAATTTGAGCCCCTAAAACGCTTGTCATTATCTATATCGAAGTTGTAATTCGTTAAATCGGCAAAGGCGCCTATATCAAACCAAACCCGCCCCCGGTGAAAAACCTCCCCGACGCCAAGTGTTAATCCGAACGAACCTTTATCAGTAGTGTTGTCAAATAATTCCCGTGCAGGTTTCAAAACACGAATCCGAACAACGTCGCTATCCGTTTGGGCACACACGGCCGATGTAAAGCATAACAAAAATACTAAAACCAAACCTGCAAAAAGTTTCATGTTGTTATTGTGACAGGTGTAAAAGCAAAGGGTATAAGATCGTTTGTAATATTATGACTACTTTTTAATTGCTTGGTTTAACTAAACCATTCAAATAAAATTTAGTCTTTGCTTTTAGTATTGTTTATACAGTATATTTACATCACCAATCATAAACATCACCAATCTTCACTAATTATAAAATATAATTATGACTACCAGACGTTCATTTATTAAAACTTCGGCTGTGCTTACCGCCGGACTTTTGGCAGCGCCACGTTTATTTGCTTACGACAAAAAACAAATAGGCCTGCAATTATATACCGTGCGCGATGCCATGGCAAAAGACCCGGCCGCCGCTTTAGCCAAAGTGGCTAAGTTGGGATATACCACCGTTGAGGGTGCAACTTACACCGGCACTGAATTGTTTTACGGCATGAATGCCAAAGGCTTTGCAAGTTTGCTGGCCCAGGAAGGGCTTACCATGCCAAGCGCGCATTACCGCCTTGGCCAGGAGCAGGTTAACGGCGCATCGCAAATGGGAACCATCCTCAATGACTGGAAAAAGGCCGTTGATGATGCCGCTGCCGTAGGTGCAAAATATATGGTTTGCGCTTACTTATCGCAAACTGAAAGAGGCGACCTGGAGCAGTATAAAAAAATTGCCGGTTTGCTTGATGTTGCCGGGCAAACCTGTAAAAATGCCGGTATCCAGTTATGCTATCACAACCACGATTTTGAATTTATACAAGATAACGGACAATATCCTTACGAGATACTGCTAACATCTACCGATCATGACAACGTGAAAATGGAAATGGATTTGTACTGGATGACTAAAGCCGGGCAAGACCCCATCGCTTTCTTTAACAAATACCCCGGCCGTTTCCCGCTGTTACACATGAAGGATATGGACAGTACGCCTGAAAAGAAGTTTACCGAAGTAGGTAACGGTGTTATCGACTTTAAAAAGATCCTGGCCCAATCAAAAAAGGCAGGTGTAAAATATTTCTTTGTTGAACAGGATATATGCCCCGGGGACCCGTTTGATAGTATTGCCAAAAGCATCAGTTATATCAAAAAGAATTTGGTATAAATATTTACGGATGATAAAGAAGCCAGGCAAAATGCCTGGCCTCTTTAGTTAAGATAACATTTACAAATCGAGTTTTGTTGATGTATTTGCTGTTGTACTGATTTCTTTTTTATAATTATGATTGGCTTTTATTAAGTCACCGCCTCATTGCTTAACCTTCGTTTGCCCAGGCTATATTGAGCGAAGAGTCGGAGGTGTTTTAAGTTGTTAGCGGGATATTCTACAAGCTCGCTTTTTTCAAAACTCGTTATTTGCTGATTTTTTCCATCGATTCAGGTATAAACAAAGTAGCTCCTGCCGAAATAGAAGAAATAGAGTGCAAGGTTATTGAAACTCTCATTAAAGTTAATATCTGGTAATAAACAAACCCGCTGTGCAGAATGATCAGTATACCGGGTTTTGTTGCGTTATAGCCGTGCCAAGTTAAAAATGCCTCTTGATTCTCCTCTACATGTTTTTACCTTTGCCCCTATGGAAACCATCACCTGGCAAAATTTTGAGCAAGTAGAATTGCGGGCAGGGACCATATTGGAGGCCCTTGATTTTCCCGATGCGCGTAAGCCTGCTTTTAAGGTGAGGGTTGATTTTGGCGAATTTGGCATCAAATGGTCGAGCGCGCAAATTACTAAACACTATACAAAGGAAGCACTTGTTGGCAGGCAGATTTTGGGTGTGATCAATTTCCCTAAAAAACAGATAGGTAAATTCATGTCGGAGTTTTTGATAACCGGCCTTGCCGATGAAAATGGCGACATTGTGCTGGCCGCTGTTGATAAACCTGTGCCCAACGGCAGTAAACTGATTTAAATGAGGTATATAAATTTCGAAGACGAACCCGCCATATCCCCCGACGATTTTTTTATGGGCGAGGCCTTAAAAGAGGCACGCTACGCGCTTGAGGAAGACGAGATACCGATTGGCGCCATTGTAACGTATGGCGGCAAAATTATCGGCCGCGGCCATAACCTTACCGAACGCCTTAACGATGTATCGGCCCATGCAGAAATGCAGGCGCTTACGGCGGCGGCAAACTCCATGGGTGGTAAATACCTGCAAGGCTGCACTTTGTACGTTACTATGGAACCCTGTGTAATGTGTGCCGGGGCATCCTACTGGTTCCAGGTAGCGCGGATAGTTTTTGGCGCCTATGATGTTAAGCTGGGTTTTGGCAGGCTTAACCAAAAAATAACGCACCCCAAAACCGTAATCACCGGCGGCATCCGCGAAAACGAATGCTCGGAGCTGGTGAAGAATTTTTTCAGGGGGAAGAGGGGTAAACTTTAGTTGATGGTTCATAGATCATGGTTCATGGCTGCGTAGTAGGAATTTGGGTCCAAGGGATATAAACGAGGGTTATTGCAAAGTTTAGTAATGTAGCAATCCGGCTATGAACCGTTAACTATGCACTTCCTACTATGAACCATCAACCATGATCCATGAACTTCTGCCCATGAACTTTCTTACGACACAACCTTGACAATATTTTTAGAACAAAAAGTAAAATCTACTCTTATATTTGTTACATAACAATCATTAAACTTTAAAATTGTAATTATGGCATTTACACTACCGGCGTTATCCTACGCTACCGATGCATTGGAACCGCACATTGATAAACTTACTATGGAAATTCACCATGGTAAACATCACCAGGCTTACGTTACTAATTTAAATAAAGCCCTTGAAGGTAAGCCAGAAGCTGATAGCAGCATTGAGGATATCATCAAAAACATTTCAAAATTCGCGCCTGCTGTACGCAACAATGGTGGCGGTCACTACAACCACACCCTGTTCTGGACTTTGCTTTCGCCAAATGGTGGCGGCGAACCTACAGGTGCCTTAGCTGCTGCAATTACCAGCACTTTTGGTTCAATTGCCGATTTAAAAACTAAAGTTAACGAAGCCGGTGCAACCCGTTTTGGATCGGGCTGGGCATGGTTAATTGTTACTGCTGATAAAAAACTGGCAGTTTGCTCAACTCCAAACCAGGATAACCCTTTAATGGATATTGCCGAAGTAAAAGGCACACCAATTTTAGGTATCGATGTTTGGGAACATGCTTACTATCTTAAATATCAAAACCGCCGTCCTGATTATCTGGCAGGCATCTGGAGCGTAATCAACTGGGCACATGTTGCCGAGCTTTATGCAAAAGCAATAGCTTAATTTTTAAGCAGACATTAAAACAGAAACGGCCCCGTACAACGCAACGGGGCCGTTTTTTTAACATATGACCACCGATATACTAAAGCTTAAAGTTGAGCGAATTAAATGGGAAACCCAGGATACGGCTACCTTTTACCTGTCCAATGTATCCGGCGGGCCCGTCAGTTATAAAGCAGGGCAATTCCTGACATTGGTATTTAACCACCATAACGAGGAAATCCGCAGGTCATACTCTTTGAGTTCGTCGCCAGATGAACCTTTGCTTTCCATCACCATAAAACGTATCAGCAATGGTGAGATTTCGCGTTTTATGCTTACCAAAATAAAGGCCGGCGATGTATTGAATGCACTGGCGCCCGCAGGCAGGTTTATAGTAAGTGGCTATGAACAAGACAAATCCATATTGTTTTTTGCGGGAGGAAGCGGCATCACCCCAATATTTTCGCAGGTAAAATATATCCTGAACCGGCCGGGCAAAAGCAGGCTTACACTTATTTACAGTAACCAGGATGCCAACTCCATACTATTTAAAAACGAGCTTGACCAGCTGGCCGCCCGGCACCCTGGTAGATTTAACATCATCCACCTGCTAAGCAGCGAAGCCAACCGCCTTAATGCCGATAGGGTTGAAACCTTAATCCGGCAATTAGTAACAACAGAACTGGAAAAGGCTGAATTTTATCTCTGCGGGCCATTCCCATACATGCGGATGATCCGCTTTGCGTTGATATATATGGGGATTGAACCAAACAAGATCCGCCGGGAGAACTTCGTTTTAGAGACGGTTGCAGTAACCGGCACTGCTACCAGTTTCCCTCCACGCAACATCAGGATAAGGTTTAAAGAAGAATGGCATGATTTGCCCGTAGGCGAAAATCAATCAATCCTGCAAGCGGCATTACAAAACAACCTGCAGCTTCCATACAGTTGCCGCAATGGCGTATGCTCAACTTGCACGGCCAGGTGTATCAGTGGCCAGGTGATTATGGTAAAAAATGATGTGCTCACTGATGCCGATATAACGTCTGGCCTGGTACTGACCTGCACCGGACACCCGGTAAGCGACGGTGTAGAGATATCCTTTGAGGACTAGTTTCTTAAAAAAAGGAAGACAATTTTCTCTCAATACTTCCTGTACACATTATATAATACATTCAAATCAAGCTGGCCCATAACGGGACTGTCTTCTACCTGAACAAAATGACGTTTAAAGGCGGTTATGGCGGCGGGCAGGTTACTGGTATCATAACCTATCAGGCGCAGGGCGGTAGCATAGTCAAAGTTGTCGGGCGGAAGTTCAAGCAGTTCATCGCTCCAGTATCCGAAGCCTTTGGTGGCCAGTAACTTCCAGGGAAATAACGGCCCCGGATCGGGCTTACGAGCCGGGGCAATATCCTGGTGGCCGATGAAGTTGGCTGTTGGAATGTTATAAGTTTTTTTAAGCTGTGCCAGCAGCGCCAGCAGGCTTTTCACCTGTATATCATTAAAAGGCTCGTGCCCGTTGTTATCAATTTCGATACCTATCGAGCAGCTGTTCATATCGGTAATGCTGCCCCACTTGCTGATGCCGGCCTGCCAGGCGCGCAGGTAATCGTTTAGCATGTGGTATACCTTACCATCCTTGCCTACTACATAATGGGCACTCACCTGCGGCCTTACCAGTGTAAAGGTTTTGAGGGTTTGTTTGGCCGAATCCTGGGCCGTAAAATGGATGATCACATAATTAGGTTTCCGGGCGTTAAAGTTCACGGTACCAACCCATTCGCTGGGAATCTGGACACCCAGGCTATCCTGTAGCATGGCCGGCTGTTCACGGGATATCACTTCAAGTACTGAGTCCGTTTGGTGTTTGTACACCTTGTTGGTAAGGGCGTAAGGCCCTTTAGGCGAGCAGGATGCAAGGCCTGCGGCTAAAGCGAAGGCCGATAAAAGGAAAGCGATATTTTTCATGCACGGGTAAGCTTAATGCTAAAGTAAGCAAATAACGCTTAACGCCCTAAGATGTTCTGACGTGCTCCATATTGGCATACCATCTTCCGGCATTTGCCGTCATATTGCCGCTGACCGATTAAAGCACCTGGTTAAACTCCAGCCGTTCGCCGTCGGGCCCGGTGATATTGAAATATTTGCACCCATTTTTCCAAAACTGAAGAAACACAGGTTCGGGCTCTAGTACGTTAAACCCGGCTTCAGCCATTACTTTGAGCTTCATCGATGTCGGGCACGTCAAATGCCACGTGGTCGATATGGCCGTTACCCCTCGCCCGGATTTCTGACAAGCCGGCCTCAGGTAGCTGGTACAGTTCCATGATCATATTACCTCGTTGCATCATCACACAAGTACCGCTGCCACCATTGTCGGTAAAAGGCGCCTCCATTACTTGATTAAACCCAAGCCGCCCATAAAATAATTGCGATGCGGTTAGGTCGGTGACCGGAATGCCTATGTGCTGTATAGCGTTAATGGTTAAATTGAGGGCGTTGTTCATAGCAGGTGGTATTTTGCTTTCAGGCTTTATAACGTTGTAAGCAAAATTAAAAGATTTATACGGTAAATAAGTCTTAAATGAGTGCAAGTCAAATAACCTATGCTGCCGAATCAACCATCTGCATATCTGCACATTTGAAATCTGCACATCTATTTCTTAGTTGTGATTTTAACCACGCCGTTGATGCCTTTGTCGCCATATATGGCGATTGCTGATCTGTCTTTTAATATATCAATACTTTGAATGCAGTTTACAGCGATGTTTTTTACACCGGCGGCGGCTATCTCTTTGCCATCAAGCAAATAAAGCGGCTCGTTGGTCTTGCTGTCTCTGCTCATAGTGAAATAGCCTTTGTAATCGGCATTGCCTGCAATATGGCCTTTAGATGTATCCTGTGAGGTTGCAACTCCTTTGTAAGATGGCGTTTTATCTTTTAATAGTATTACTTTGCCCGTTTTATTTTCTGTGTTTTTCACGGGCTTGTTATCATCGGCCAGTTTAAAGCTGATAGGGACAGAATATTGTACCCGCACTGCTTTGCCTTTTTGCGTACCAGGCGACCATTTGGGCGACATTTCCAGTACTCTAAGCGCTTCGGCGTCAATATCGGGGCTTACTCCCCTGACAATTTTGTTGCCCGATAGCGAGCCGTCCTTTTCAACCACAAATGTAATAATCACCCGGCCTTGTATTCCTTTTTCGCGGGCATCTTTGGGGTAACGGATGTTTGATCCAAGGAATTTGACAAATGCCTCAACCCCTCCGGGAAATTCGGGCAAGTGCTCAACGGAAGAAAGCACGCTATTGGTTGAATTGGGCGGTAATTGCTCAACTACAGGTGGCGGATTGCCTTGCTGGCCTGCGTCCGCTGTTTTATCGTCCTTATCTAAAGCAAACGTTATAGGTACAGAAAACTGCGTGCGTACTTTATGGTGATTTTGTATCCCTGCTTTCCAGGCGGGCGACAGTTTTAAAACCCTTATCGATTCAGCATCAATTTCGGGGCTTACGCTGTGCAGCACGCTGATATTTGACAGGCCGCCGTCTTTTTCTACAATAAAGGTGCAAATTACCCGTCCCTGGATGTGCTGTTCCCTGGCTGTTGCCGGATACCGGATATTTGATGCTATAAATTTACCGAAAGCCTGAATACCTCCCGGAAACTCGGGCAATGTTTCTACCGATGAAAACACAACGTCGTTTGTAGTATCGGCCAGATTTTTAATTTCGGCACCTTTTACCGGTTCGGTTTTACCAAGTACGGTTGATAGATCGACCTGTGCGGCCGGCGTAATAAAAATCTCCTGTGCTTTACTGTTGATAGCCGTAACGGTTTGGCTATTATTGATGGTAGCAGAAGACAGGATTAACATTAAAATGAACAATGGTGCGGATAACCCATACTTAATAAGCCTGACACGCTGCGATTTGTTTTTTTGCAGCATCATGATGCGCTGTTTTAATAAACTATGGTTAAAAAAAGGATTTACCAGCCGGTGGGTTGGCGTGTTAAACGTTTGGCTTAATAGTAATAAAGCATATTCGGCTTTATTGGTGCCTGCCAGTACGGCCTGCCTGTCGGCGATGTATTCGTGGATATGCTTAATTGCAATACGGTACAGGTAAACAACCGGGTTAAACCAGTTAATGATCATCACCATTTCTACAAGCAGCACATCGGCCGAATGCCATTGCTGCGCGTGTACTTGTTCGTGCGCTTCAATAGCGGCGTTATCCGGGCTATCTTCACTTAGTTTTACCGTTTTAAAAAATGAATAGGGAACCTCGGCTTTGGGCATCCGCATAACCCGGCGCAGTTTAAACAATTGCAGCGTAAGCTTTGCCGATAAAATCAAAATGCCCAGCAAATACAGGAAAGCCAAAATTTCGCCCATTTTAAGGTGGCTGTTTTCTGTTGCACTAAACTGGTATTGAATAACTGGAATGCTATATATAGTATATTTTACCTGCTGGGTTATAAAAAGGTTTTGCACCCAATCGGCCTGTATAACGGGTATAAAAAATGACAGCAATGCTGCCGTGACAAGATAAATCCTGTTTAACTGAAAAAAGGTTTCCTTACGCAGCAACAAAACATAAAACGCATAAAATAAAACCAGGTAAATGTTTACCAGTAATAAATATTGCCACCAGCTCATAGCTATTTGTCTTTAAGTTTTTCAATCAGTTTCATGATCTCATCAGCCTCTTTAAGGTCAATCTTCTCTTTTTTTACAAAAAATGAAAGCATGCGGTTAACCGAATTGTCAAAATATCCGCTCAACAATTTATCCGAGGCAAAATCCTGGTATTGATCTTTACTTACTATCGGGTGGTATTGGTGGCTTTTGCCAAATGCTGTGTGCCCTACAAAACCCTTTGTTTCCAGGATTCTGATAATGGTCGATACTGTGTTATATGCCGGTTTGGGTTCGGGCAACATGTCAATCACATCTTTTACATATGCTTTTTCCAGTTGCCATAATACCTGCATTAATTGTTCTTCGGCGCGGGTTAACTCTTTAATTTCCATGTGCTTTGTGTAAAAAGGCCGGTGCTTATTTAAAATCGCACCAGCTTGTCCAATTGGTTAATCTAAGTTATAAACTATAAACCAAAATAACAACTAAAAACTTAGTTTTGTTTTATTAAACATTAAATCGCCATCTTCGTTATGTATACTTTATACCGATTATAAATGAATATAACCTTTCATGGCGCTGCACGTAACGTTACCGGCAGCAAACACCTTATTCGCTTAAATGACGCAACCTCTATTTTATTGGATTGCGGCATGTTCCAGGGCATGGGCGATCAATCTGAAAACCTGAACGAGCATTTCGGTTTCGACCCTAAAAAGGTTGATTATATGGTACTGTCGCACGCGCATATAGATCATTGCGGATTAATACCCCGGTTAGTTGCCGAGGGTTATAATGGCCCCATTTATTGCACGCCGGCTACTATGGACCTTACCCGCATCCTCCTGATGGATTCGGCGCATATCCAGATGCAGGACGCGGAGTATAGCAACAAACACCGCGCACGTAAAGGGTTGCCCTTGCTTGAACCACTTTATACGGATAAAGAAGCTATAGATGCACTAAGGTTATTTAAGATTGTGGAATACAATGAAGAATTTGAAATAACACCGAAGGTGAAATTAAAGCTCACGGATGCCGGCCATATTTTAGGTAGCGCGGCTGTACATTTAGCTATTACCGAAGATGGCAGGCTTACCAATATTACCTTTAGCGGCGATGTTGGCCGCTACGACGATATGTTGCTGAACGACCCGCAACCGTTTGCCCAGGCCGACTATATTTTGCTGGAATCAACCTACGGCGATTCATTGCACAAAGACCAGGGCCCGATTGAGGAAGCTTTACTGGAGATTATTAAACAAACCTGCGAGGTAAAAGGAGGGAAGGTAATTATTCCGGCTTTTAGTGTTGGCCGCACACAGGAACTGCTATACGCGTTAAATGCTTTGGAATTAAAAGGCACACTGCCTGATTTGCGTTATTATGTAGATAGCCCCCTATCAGAAAAAGCTACTGATGTTTTAATGAACCACCCGGAGGTTTATAATAAACAGGTAAAGCAAGTATTAAAAACCGATGCCAATCCTTTCGGTTTTAAAGGATTGCGTTTTATCCAGTCGACCGAAGAATCAAAGGCGCTGAATAATGATCCGCGGCCATGTGTTATCATCTCCTCATCGGGCATGGCCGAGGCAGGGCGGGTGAAGCATCATATTAAAAATAACATCAACAATAATAAAAATACCATTTTGATGGTAGGCTATTGCGAGCCGAACTCCCTTGGCGGCCGCTTGCTTGCCGGCGACCATGATGTACATATTTTTGGCGAAACCTACCAGGTTAATGCCGAAGTGCGCTCGATACGCTCCATGAGCGCCCATGGCGATTATGAAGACCTGCTGCATTTTTTGGCCTGCCAGGACCCGGCGGAGGTAAAACAGATATTTTTGGTTCATGGGGAATATAACGTGCAGCAACATTTTAGCGGGAAGCTAAAGGAGAAAGGTTTTGCCCTGGTTGAAATTCCATATCAGCATCAGCGGATAGAGCTAAAATAGCTGTGTACTGAAGGTTAAGTAGGTTAGCTGGTGTGCTTAAATCCCAAAGAGGTTAAAAACACACGCTGAAATAATTAGGATTATTTTATTTTTTTTCTTAATTTAGTTTTTAAGTCACCTACAAACCAATGAGTTAAACAAACAAAGTCCCTGCTTTGAATGTTTAACTCATGCAATCACTTCTATCTATGAAAAAATTCGACATACAGTACACATTAAAAGACAGGCAGGTAAATCTAAATATCCGTACCAAAGCCGATGCTGCAATTAAGGGCGTTTACTACTCGCTTTATATGCATGGAGTTTGGATAGCCAATATTTATAAAACAGGCATGAAACAATATAAAGCGCTTTCATATACCAATGCTTTTAAGCAACATGAACTGGAAGCAATTGGACGGCAGATTGACGTGGCCAGCTAATAGTGTTGTTTTGCTACCTTTAAAAACAAAAGCGGGTAATGCATAAACATTACCCGCCTTTTATATAAAGCTAAACTTTTATTATTATTCAATAACGCTTACTTTAAGCATATTGGTTTTGCCTTGCTTAATAATTGGAACAGCGGCAGTATTTATCACCACATCACCAGATTGTATAAGATCTGCTGTTTTAAGGATGTTGTTTACATCGCTAATGGTATCATCGGTACTTTCCAATTTATCGTAATAAAAAGAGCGTACACCCCAAACCAGGCTAAGCGCATTAAGCAGTTGCTTGTTTGACGTAAATATGTAAGTACTTGCCTTAGGCCGGTGGCTTGATATTTGAAATGCAGTATAACCGGATGTTGTCATAGATACAATACCCACCGCATCGGTACGTTGCGCCAGGTGCACTGCCGATTCGCAAAGTGCGTTACTCAGGTAATTTACGGCAGTAGGATCAACTGTATCCTGTTTTGATGTATTATAAGGATAACCCAGTTCTTCAACATTGCGTACAATTTTAGCCATAGTTTCTATAACAATAACCGGGAACTCGCCAACAGATGTTTCGCCACTTAGCATTACCGCATCGGCGCCATCAAGTACAGAGTTGGCCACGTCGTTAACTTCGGCACGGGTTGGGCGTGGGGTGGTTATCATTGATTCCAGCATCTGGGTAGCTACAATTACCGGTTTTGAAGCCGCGCGGCATTTGCGGGCAATCATTTTTTGCAACAATGGCACTTCTTCCAAAGGCATTTCAACACCCAAATCGCCACGGGCAACCATTACACCATCGGTAGCGGCAATAATTTCGTCTATATTATCAATTGCTTCAGGTTTTTCAACCTTAGCAATAACCTTGGCCGCTTTGCCGCTTTTGGCAATAATTTCTTTAAGTTCAATAATATCCTGGCCGGTACGCACAAATGACAGGCCTATCCATTCCACATCATATTTTAATGCGAATTGCAGGTTAATCAAATCCTCTTCGGTTAAGCTGGGGATAGATACTTTGGTATTTGGCAGGTTAACACCTTTACGCGATGTTAATATACCGCCGTGTACAACCTCGCACATCACGGTATCAAGCCTGTTTGTTTCAATTACCCTTAACTGTAGTTTGCCATCATCCAATAAAATAATCTCATCGGCCTGTACATCCTGTGGGAAGGTATCATAAGTGATGTAAATCTGCTCATCATTGCCAATACATTCCTGGGTAGTAATTTTTATCTGTGTGCCGTTTACTAAGTGGATGCCACCGTCTTTTACTAAACCAATGCGGATTTTAGGGCCTTGCAAATCGGCAAGGATGCCAACATTGGTTTTATATTCGGCATTAATTTCCCTGATGGTATCAATAACGCCTTTATGATCTTCGGGGCGTCCATGCGAAAAGTTAAGGCGGCAAACGTTTACACCAGCCTTTATCATCGCTAATAAAACTTCTTTTTTAGCTGATGCCGGGCCCATGGTGGCAACAATCTTAGTACGGTTATAGTATAATTTCATATTAATCGGGTTAAACTGGCACTGTATTCACATTAGGTGTGATACCAACACTTTTAAAATTTTGCGCTAAAATAACAGATTTTCCCGTGATTTTATTTTTTTCGGATCAATCTTTACTGCTGCAACAATTTCGGGTATTTTATTTAGGGTTGATATCAGGTTATCAAGGTCGGTATCGTCTATATAATTACGCACCATTAAAAAATAATCGGCACTCTTCATTTCGGGCACTAAATAGCCCTCAGAGCCTTTATTGCCTATAAAATAAAAATCTGTTTCGGTGGTTTCCCAATTATAATAGTATTTTGAGAATAAAACGGGCTCGCTCCCGGGGTGGATATCAACAGACAAATCTTCGGTTTTAATAAAATTAAAATTTAAAAACTTGTTGATAAGATAACATATGCGATAATCTTTTAATGAAGATGTTACCGCAATAAGCACAAAATCAAAATCGATCTCAAACTTTAAAAATTTCCTGTTCAAAATCATTACTTTTACCGCGTCAAAAATACAAATCCAAACCGCTCCAATAAAATTTTGTTATCGAAATATATTGTAAAAGTTTTAGATTTGATTATTGACAGAATTTATTTTTCTTTGCACTGAATTTTTATTAATCATTAAACTATAAAGACTATGTCTGATATCGCTTCAAGAGTAAAAGCTATTATCGTAGAAAAACTGGGTGTTGACGAAAGTGAAGTTACACCAGAAGCGAGTTTCACCAATGACCTTGGTGCCGACTCGTTAGACACCGTGGAATTAATCATGGAGTTTGAAAAAGAATTTAACGTGGCTATTCCTGACGATCAGGCTGAAACTATCGGTACTGTAGGTCAGGCTGTTGCTTACCTTGAAAAAAACGTTAAATAAGACTCCCTAACTGGATTAAATGGAGTTCAAAAGAGTTGTAGTAACCGGGCTTGGAGCACTTACTCCAATTGGTAATACCGTTTCTGAGTATTGGAATGGCTTAATCAATGGGGTAAGTGGCGCTGCCTTTATTAAAAGTTTTGATACCACACATTTCAAAACTAAGTTCGCATGTGAAGTAAAGGGCTTTGATGCGGATGGTTTTTTGGGTCGTAAAGATGCCCGTAAATTAGATCCGTTTGTACAATACGCGCTTTTCTCGACAGAGGAGGCCGTAAAAGACGCCGGTTTGGATTTCTCGAAGCTTGATACCAGCCGTATAGGCGTTATCTGGGGTTCGGGCATTGGCGGTTTAAAAACGTTTTTGGATGAAGTTGTAAACTTTGCCAAAGGCGATGGCACCCCACGGTTTAACCCATTTTTTATTCCAAAAATGATAGCGGATATAGCCCCTGGCCATATCTCGATCAAATACGGTTTGCGCGGACCAAATTTTTCAACAGTTTCTGCCTGTGCTTCATCAAACAATTCGCTTATAGATTCATTTAACTATATCCGCCTGGGTAAAGCTAATATGTTTATCAGCGGCGGTTCTGAAGCTATCATTAACGAAGCTGGTATCGGTGGTTTTAACGCTATGCACGCACTATCTACCCGTAATGATGATCCGTCAACGGCATCTCGTCCGTTTGATTTGGACAGGGATGGTTTTGTGGCCGGCGAAGGCGCAGGTACTATAATTTTAGAAGAACTGGAGCATGCAAAGGCCCGTGGCGCTAAAATTTATGCCGAAATGATGGGTGGCGGCATGAGTGCCGATGCTTATCATATGACAGCACCACACCCCGATGGGCTTGGCGCGGCACTGGTGATGCGGTCTGCCCTTGAAGATGCAAACTTAACTCCTGCAGATATTGACTATGTGAATGTTCACGGAACATCAACCCCGATAGGCGATCCGCAGGAAATTAAAGCGATACAGGATGTGTTTGGCGATGATATTTACCGTATAAATATCAGCTCAACCAAATCAATGACAGGTCACCTTTTAGGTGCTGCCGGCGCGGTTGAAGCTATTGCCTCTATATTGGCTTTACAGAATGGTATAATACCCCCTACTATTAACCATTTTACCGATGATCCATCTTTTGATCCTAAAATTAATTTCACCTTTAATGCTGCGCAAAAAAGGGATATTAATATAGTTCAAAGCAATGGGTTTGGTTTCGGCGGCCATAATGCTTCTGTGATATTTAAAAAATACGTAGACTAATTGTGGTTTAATGCCTATCAGCCGGTTATACAAGCTTTATATATCGCCCAATAGAAAATATGTTAAGGTTTTAAATAATTTGCTCGGTTTCGTGCCGGGCAATTTGTCTTTATACCGGCTGGCATTCAGGCACAAGTCGGTTGCCCAAAACGTAAAAAAAGGGGTAAAGAACAGTAATGAACGCCTGGAGTTCCTGGGCGATGCCGTACTGGGCAGCGTTGTGGCCGAAGTGCTATTTAAACTATATCCTTATGAGGATGAGGGCTTTTTAACCGAATTGCGATCAAAAATTGTAAGCCGCAACAATTTAAACGCCCTTGGCCGTAAGCTTGGTTTTGATAAACTGATTGAGTACGATAGCCGCATGCTAAACTCCAGCAGACAGGGCTCGTTGCTTGGCGATGCCTTTGAAGCACTTATTGGCGCCGTTTATTTGGATAAGGGATATGATTTTACCAAAAGCTTTTTGATAAACCATATCATCAAATCGCACATAGATATTCATAAGCTGGAGCAAACCGAAACCAACTTTAAAAGTAAATTAATTGAGTGGTGCCAGCGCCACGGCCGCGATATTACTTTTGAGCTGGTAACCAACCAGGATGGCGAAAACACCAAACTATTTACTGTACAGGCCCTGGTTGATGGGGAAATAACCGGATCGGGCAAAGAATTCAGTAAAAAGAACGCCGAAAAGCTGGCCGCCGAAAAGGCCTGCGAAACACTGGGTATTTAATAAATACTCTTTTTAGTGCTGCCCCGGCTTTGATAGCTTGATTGAATCTGGTTTAATAAACGTTGGCGAATTCAGCAATTCAAGCTTTTCTTTTTCCCCGCTGTTTTTATAGTACTCGTACGATTTTTGGATATGGCTTATCAGGTCGTAATCGTTCCAGCCCTTTAATTCGTCGAACGTTGGCGTATAGTAATTCATAAAACGTTGCGCCTCTGCATCTGATGGTATTTTGGTAACCTGTTTTACAAAGGCCATATTGTATCTCCGGTTCACTTCGGCCTGCTCAATCTCGCCTTTTGAGAATTGGGCAAAGCGTTTGGCCCTGTTGGGCGTTTGGCCAAAAAGTTCATAAATCCCTGTTAACGGGTTGGTTATAAACGATGTTACAGGTGGTTTGCCGGCATAAAAAGTGCCTTGCTTACGATAATCGCCCATGATTTCATTAACCTCCTGTCGCTTGGTTTGGCCTGTGATTTTAACTTCGGCCAATACAATCTGGGGCTGCAGGTACACCGGCATATCGCTGTTATTCAATACTTCTATTTTTTGCGGTGTAAATTTTTCTTTCGAAAACAGCAATGTGTCGCCAACCGAAACTTTAACTGTAAACCAACCAAGGTCATCGCTCATGAGCGTAATATTGGTTCTTAAGTTTTTGATCATTACCTGGCCCACACGCTCGGGTGTGCTTTTTTTTGATATCACCCCTTTTAGGGTAAATTCCTGTGCTGATGCATTTAAAACAAAGCAAAAGCAAACGAGTAACTGCAGGGTAAAACGAATGCGCATTAGTACAAATAAGAACGTAAATATATACAGAGTATTTTACACCAAGTGTGAAAAAGTGTTAAAGAGTAAGTCGGGAAGTTGGAAAGACGGAAAGTCCGAAAGATAAAAGCCGGTTCACTTTTTTATTCCAAGCTTGTTAACTTCGCCAACTTTCCTGCTTTTTTTACTTTCCGTCTTTCCAACTTTCGGACTTCCCGGCTTTCCCGACTTTCGGACTTTGACAACAAAACCCTATCTTTGCACATGATAAAATCCATGACAGGGTATGGAATTGCCAGTTTTGATTCGGGTAATACTAAATACACCGTTGAAATTAAATCCCTGAACAGTAAATTTCTTGAACTTTCGCTCCGTTTGCCTAAAATTTTCTCTGAAAAGGAATTTCAGCTACGTAATGATTGCAGTAAGCTGATTGAACGCGGCAAGGTTAACCTATCAATCAATGTGGAGCAGGCTAATGCCGTTGTAAAAGCAGCCGGCATCGATAAAGTATTGCTTAAACACTATTATCAGCAGCTTAAAGACGTGAGTAATGAGCTTAACGAGCCTGCTACCAACCTGATGCAACTTGCCTTAGGCCTGCCCGAAGTTGTAAAATACGACGAGGAAACGGTATCTGAAGACGAGTGGAAACAGGTTGAAAAAACCTTTCAGCAGGCTTTGGCTGCTTTTCAGCAATTCAGGGCCGATGAAGGTAACGTGTTGGAGAATGATGTAAAATACCGTATTGGTATCATCCTTAAAAACCTGGAATTGGTTGAACTGGAAGATCCTAAACGGATTCCATTGATCCGCGAAAGGCTGAACAACTTCCTGGCCGAGGCCACCAACCGTGAAGCCATTGACCAAAACCGCTTTGAGCAGGAGCTTATTTATTACATAGATAAGCTGGATATCACCGAAGAGAAGATCCGCCTTAAAACCCATTGTGAGTATTTTATCGAAACCCTGAAAAACGCTGATGCCAATGGTAAAAAGCTGGGCTTCATTTCGCAGGAGATAGGCAGGGAAATTAATACCCTTGGCTCAAAAGCCAACGATGCCAATATCCAGAAACTGGTAGTAGGCATGAAGGAAGAATTGGAAAAAATTAAAGAACAACTTTTAAACGTATTATAGTTCATTGGTTCACTGGTTCATTAGTTCATTGGTAACAAGCTGGTGACTATGCGCCGCCAACCACTAATGAACTAATGAACTAATGAACTAATGAACCAAAACGGTAAACTCATCATATTTTCGGCACCATCCGGCGCAGGTAAAACCACAATAGTGCATCATCTATTGAGTATAATACCCGAGTTGGAGTTTTCTATTTCGGCAACTACCCGCCAGGCCCGCGGTGATGAGCAGGACGGTAAGGATTATTACTTTATTAGCCTGGCCGAGTTTACGCACCGTATTGCCAAAAAGCAATTTGTTGAATTTGAAGAAGTTTATACCGGTACCTTTTATGGCACCTTACGCGCCGAAATTGAGCGCATCTGGGCTAAAGGTAAAACGGTAATTTTTGATATCGACGTAGAAGGAGGCCTTCACCTGAAGCGTAAATACGACGGACAGGCGTTAGCTATCTTCGTTCAGCCCCCTTCGTTGGAAGTTTTAATTGAACGTTTAACGGGCCGGGGTACAGATAGCGAAGAAAAATTAAAAGAACGCTTTGCCAAAGCCGAAAAAGAACTAAAATACGCCCCGCAATTTGATATTATCCTCAAAAATTACGATCTTGAAACGGCTTGCAAAGAAGCGGAAGGATTGGTGAGAAACTTTATTAAATAGTTGGCAGTTTTCTGTTTGCAGTTAGCAGCATTAACATGGGGAGTTATAAAGATCTGTTGTTATATAAAAAGAGCTTCTCCCTTGCCATGGAAATATATGCCGTCACAAAGCAGTTTCCGAAAGAAGAAACTTATTCATTAACAGATCAAATCCGCAGATCGTCGCGATCTGTAAATATCTGCGCTATAGAAGCCTATCGCAAACGAAGGTTTCCGAATCATTTTGTGAGTAAGCTAACCGATGTGGATATGGAGAACAGTGAAACACAAGGATGGCTTGAATTTTCGTTAGCCTGCAACTATATTACTAAAGAAACTTATGACAACTTATTTTCACAAACAGACGAAATTGGGCGAATCACGCAATACATGATCAATAACCCCGAAAAGTTTGGGGCCGGAGAAAATGCAAACAAATAACTGCAACCTGCTAACTGAAAACTGCCAACTATGAAAATCGGCTTACTGTTCGGTTCATTTAATCCCATACATATAGGGCACCTTATTATTGCCAATTACATGGCCAACCATACTACCCTGGATAAGGTTTGGCTGGTGGTATCGCCTCAAAACCCGCTAAAAAAATATGGCGACCTGATTAACACTTATGACAGGCTGGAAATGGCCCGCCTGGCCACTGATAATGCTACCAACATTGCGGTAAGCGATGTTGAGTTGAGGCTGCCTCAACCCTCTTATACGATAGATACGCTTGCTCATTTAAAAGAAAAATATCCCGAACACGAATTTGCCCTCATCATGGGCTCAGATAACCTTGGCACCCTGCATAAGTGGAAGAATTATAAACTTATCCTGCGCGATTACCGCATTTACGTGTACCCCCGCCCCGGCTACGAGAACGCCGAGCTGGCCGATCATCCATCCGTAACCATTACCATGACACCGCAGATGGAATTATCGGCAACCTTCATCCGCAAATCCATCTCCGAGAAAAAGAACGTACAGTATTTTGTACCCGATCCTGTTTTGAAATTTATTGAGAGTAAGAGTTTGTATAAGTAAAATCGTATATTTATAAAAAGGAGAGCCGTATGCTTACTAAAGATAAAGTAAAGGAATTGATAGATCACATGCCAGAAACCTTTTCGGTTGATGATCTGGTGGATAAAGTGATCTTACTGCAGAAAATTGAAAATGGCGAGAAAGAAATTGAAGATGGTGAGGGGATAGACTGGGAGGACATGAAAAAAGAGATGGACTTGTGGTTAAAATAATACTATCCAAAACAGCCAGATTAGACTTAAAAGACATTATAGATTACATAAAACGCGATTCTATAAGATATGCGCGACTGGAAAGAATAAAATTGAAGGCACCATAAACAGATTAATTTTACACCCATTAATTGGCCGGGTTGTTCCTGAATTGGAAGATCCGAATTACAGAGAGCTGATTTTTCAAAATTACAGGATAATTTATAAGGTAGCATCTTCCGAAAAAATTTATATTCTTTCCATCCACCATCATTCCCGATCAATAGCTAACAATCCGGCATTCGGGCCAGAAGAATAACCTTTAACCTTTCGCCTACTTCCACTATATTTGCTTTTGTGAGCGAGAAAACCATACTTAAATTACAGTTACCTACCGATCCGCTTTGGGTTAAAAATGTGGTGGAAAGCAATATTGAAGAATTGCTGACCGATCATGCTTTTTGCGAACAGAAGGCCGCCAGTAATGCTATTACTCTCATTGTACAAAATCCCAACTTATCCGACCTGGTGCAGGAAATGGCTCTGTTGGTACAGGAAGAAATGGACCACTTTAAACGGGTACATGATATTATAGTAGCACGTGGTTTTTTATTGGGCCGCGAGCGTAAAGACAATTATGTAAACGAACTACGCAAGTTTATTATCATAGGCGGCGGTCGCGAAGCGCAGCTGATAGACAGGTTATTGTTTTCGGCGATGATAGAGGCGCGCAGCTGCGAGCGCTTTAAGGTGCTATCTGAAAACATTAACGACACCGAGCTTTCCGGGTTTTACCATGAACTGATGATAAGCGAGGCTACACACTATTCGATGTTTATACGCCTTGCCAAAAAATATGCGGTGGAGATAGATGTGGAAATGCGCTGGAAGGAATTTTTGGCTTACGAAGCTAAAGTGATCCAGAACTACGGAAAAAGCGAGACAATACACGGTTAATCCATCTTTATAAATTAAAACTATGCTGCTTAAATGTATCGCAATTGACGACGAACCCCTGGCATTAAAACTTATTGCGGGCTATGTTGCACGTTTTCCGTTTTTGCAGTTGGTAAATACTTTTGAGGATGCCATTTCGGGTGCTGAATTTTTAAAAAACACCCCTATCGACTTGCTTTTTATTGATATCAATATGCCGGATATTACTGGAATTGATCTCGTTCGTTCGCTCAAAGTTAAACCCATGGTAATATTTACCACCGCCTATAAAAACTTTGCGTTTGAAGGTTTTGAACTGGAGGCGCTTGACTATATACTGAAACCTATCGACTTTAAACGTTTTGAAAAAGCCGTTGAAAAAGCGGTTGATTATCACCAGTACAAAACCAAACCCGCCACGGAACAGGCCGACGAAAGCCTTTATGTATACTCGGAATACCGGATGGTAAAGGTTGATTTAAGCACCATTGAGTATATTGAAAGCATGGAGGATTACATTAAAATTCATGTTACCAACGCCAAAACGGTGCTTACGCTGATGCCGTTAAAAAAAGTGCTGGAAAAATTGCCGACAGATAAATTTCAGCGTATTCACCGGAGTTATATTATACCGGTGAATAAGATCCGGTCTATCCAGAACCGTAAGGTTAAACTCACCGATATTGAACTGCCTGTAAGCGAGAGTTATCTTGATTTTGTCAGAAACTGGATGAAATCAAGCTAAAAAGCGTACTAATTGGCGTATATAACCTGTTTTGTCGCTTAAATAAACCTGTTTTTATTTATTCATCTATACAAAATGCCTGTTCGCCGATACACGATTGGTTCGATAAGTATTCAACCGCATCTTTACATCGTTATCTCAACGGCGTTGCAGGGCAAAGTTGGGTAACATACCCTTTTTTCATAATAGTTTCGATAAGGCGTCTGTGTTTAAGATACACAGGCGCTTTCTTTTTCATGGTTTTGCAATTGGTCTGATTTATAGAATTTTATAAATGCACGACTTTGGCAGATTACTACCGCTCAAATGCGTCCCCCCAATTAATTGCCTCAAAATGGCCAGCATGCCTGCCTGCTAAATCCGAACATTTTTGCTATAATTGTTTAACCTAAAGTTGAAATGATTAGGTATAAGCCAATTATAGCCCTGCTGCTATTTTTTTTATTATACACCAATAAGCCAGTGTTTGCGCAGCAGGCCCCAATCATTACGCCCAAGCCACCGGTTATATTACTTCAGCTTGATGCAACTGGCTATTATAAAAATAAAATTGAAGACCTTGCTTTAATCAATAAAAGCACAAATGATTCGGTAAACAGGGCCCTGTTACAGCCCCTTAGTTTCAATTGCAGCGATATCGGCAACCAGTACATTAAAGTTAAGGCTGTTAATAATGGTTTTATAGGAAGCTTAAAACCAAATGCCGTACAATTGCAATATCCAAATGGGGTAGCTTTTGATAGGGCCGGCAATTTGTTCATTTCCCAAAATAGCGGTTTTACTATTCAAAAAATAACGCCCCGAGGCGATGTATCTGTTTTTGCAGGTACTGGGGTACAAGGGTATGCTAATGGGCACAAAACAACTGCAATGTTTGATGCTATGCAGGATATTGTTATTGATTCGGCCGATAATATTTATGTAAGCGATAGTCATAACCGGATCAGAAAGATTACACCCGGCGGCATGGTTTCAACATTTGCAGGCAAAGGAATAGCCGGCGACGCCGATGACCAGGGCGAAAAGGCAATATTTACATACCCAGGTAAAATGGCTATGGACAAGGATCAGAATATTTATGTTGCCGACAGGGGTAATTTTAAAGTTCGCAAAATAAATCCGGAAGGCGTTGTAAGCACACTTGCAGGCGACGGCAGGCAAGGCAATATTAACGGTAATGGCAAAATTGCGCGGTTTGGAGCAATCTGGGGATTAGCAGTTGATGCTGCCAATAATGTTTATGTTGCTGATAATACTTATTTTCAAATTAAAAAGATAACTCCCGATGGCACAGTTTCTGTGTATGCGGGGAGGGGTATTCAGGGAAGCGATGATGGCGATAGATTGAGTGCATCGTTTGTAGCGCCTTTTGCATTAGTATTTGACGCTGATAGCAACCTGTGCGTGGCAGATTTATTTACCATCAGAAAAATAACACCGGATGGTAAAGTAATAACTGTTGCTGGCGATAACGGCAGCTCAAATCCTGTAGATGGTAAAGGCTCCGGTGCCCGGTTTTCGCTTTGTGAAGGCATGGCAATTGATCCCTGCGGAAATCTTTATATTGCTGATTTTAATAATCAGCTTATCAGAAAAATGACGCACGATAATATCATATCCACAATAGCGGGCAACGGGCCATATTTTGTTTATACCGGTAATGTTGGCCCAAGTACTTGTACCTTTTCTACAACCAATGTGCCGGTTTTTGTACAAAGCCGGCCAGCCATCACGTCGGCCTTTGGCGATATAGATGTTACCGACTGTTCAAACCTGGCCAATTATACAATTAAGGCTACTGCTACTGATAACTGCCCTGGCAGTACTATAAGGTTCACGCAATCGCCCGAGGCAAATACCGCACTGCAAAACCGGGTGCCCGTTAAAGTTACGCTTACAGCTATTGATAACTCTGGCGGCAGCAGCAGTATTACTTTTAATGTTACAGCCAAAAGCGATATAGAGCCCCCTGGTCGTTCAGTATCTGTAAGCCCCGCCACGGCATCGGGCTGCCAGGGCGATCCTATTACTTTTACGGCAACAGTAAAAAATCCCGATGCAGGCACCCGGTACCAATGGCTGGTAAACGGGATAAACGCGGGAACAAACACACCGCAATTTGTAGCTGATAATTTAAAAACCGGCGATCTCGTTAATTGCGCGGTAACTACTGGTGGTGGCTGCGGTATTCCAAATCTGGGGCTTGATGCCGCTGTTACTATTAACCCGTATCCAACAATCAATCTTAACCCGGCCGAGCAAATCATAGCGGGTAAAAATATTACGTTTAAGCCTGTTGTTTTTGGCAGTATTGCCGCTTACAACTGGACACCCGCCTATGGTTTGAGCAATCCAAATTCCCAATATGCGGTTGCAAGCCCGCAAAAAACCACAACCTATAAACTAAATGTTATCTCAACAGATGGTTGCGCTGCCTCCAGCTTTGTAACCGTGACTGTTATCAATACTATTACGCCGCCAAATACTTTTAGCCCTAATGGCGATGGGCAAAATGATACATGGAATATTAAGGGATTAGATAGTTACCCGAAATCAGTTACGATGATTTTTAACCGCTATGGTAGTGTAGTGTATAAAAGCACCGGTTATCCCAATCCCTGGGATGGGCATTTTAATGGGAAGCCAATGCCCACAAGTACCTATTATTACACCATCGACCTTAAAAACGGAACGATATTAACGGGATGGGTAATGGTGGTAAGGTAGTGTTAAGGTGCTAATCCCCAGGGGATGGATTGTAGCAGATTTGCGTTAAGATTATTATTACGTGCCTTTAGTTTGTTTATTCCAGCACTATGCTTTTTGCTACAAACCAGCTAGTGCCCACTGAAAAACCCTACCACATTCTGCAAATAATTATCCATCATATCTATATCCACCACATCATTCAAAAAGCCGATGTGCATGTCCGGGCGTACAATGAGGGCTTTTTTTTGATTTTCTTTGATCTCGAAAGCATCAAACACATGTTGGTTTTTGGCCGATAGGGGCAAGTAAAAAAAGTTAAGGTTGGCCGGATACTTTTGGGTTATCCATTTAGCAAGGGTAAAAAGGTCAATTTCCTGTAGTTTGCCAAGGGCTATCATCGTGAAGCCTGGTTTACTGCACCATTCATGCAGGTCGGTTTCCTGTTGTTTTTTCTCGTCGAAAACTTTGAGGTAGGGTAATCTGTCGCCTGCTTTTATTTGAGTAGCATGGCTCAGGTTCAGGCTAATCTGGCTATCACGATAGCTGATGCCGGTTTGCGATACCCGCTTAAAAAACGTTTGCCGCGATGCGGGCTTCCCCCATGCCCTTTTTAGCAATATTGGCAGCAGCCATTTTTTAAATAGCCCAACAAACCAGTTGCGCGACAGGATCATTTTAAAAATCCGGTCGGTAGTGTTTAACAATTCCCGCGCCACTGGCATGCGTTCGGCGGCATAACTATCTAAAATGGATTCTTTTAATTGGTTATTAACAACGCCTGCTAATTTCCAGGCTAGGTTGTAGGCATCCTGCAAACCCGTATTCATACCCTGCCCGCCAACCGGCGAATGGATATGGGCAGCATCCCCTATTAAAAAACAACGCTGCTCCCTGAATTTACCTGCCATGCGGTGATGTAGTTTATAGGTAGCAAACCAGTTGGTATGCGCTATTTTGATGCCGGCCCCGGTTATGGTATCCAGGTAAGGTATTACATCGTCCATTTGCAACCCTTCGCGGTTGTCAAACTCATTGGGCAGGTTGCCAACAATACGGCAATAATGCTCTTCGGGCATCAGGAAAAAACCAGCGAATCCTTTTTTTGATAAATACAGGCTCACTTTATCGCCCAAAACAGCCTCTATTTTAACATCGGCTACATAAAACTGGTGCTGGTAGGTATCGCCATTAAAAGTTAATTGTAAGTGTTTGCGGATGGGGCTGCGTGCACCATCTGCGGCTATCAACCAATCGCAGGTAAGGGTTTGCGTATCCGTGCCGGTTTGCAGTATCACGGTCGCCTTTGAGGCATCCTGCTTCGCACTTATTAACGTAGTATTCCAGTAAACCGGACAGCAGTTAAGCGTTAAATAATCAAGCAGCAGGCGCTCGGTTTTGCTTTGCTGATACATATAAATGTAGGGGAAAGCTGTTTGCCCTTCGCCAATGCCATCAAGGGCTAAGGACGCCACTTCAAGTCCCTCCTGGTTAATAACTGCCCCGGCGACTGCTTTGCTGCCGACAAGCACCCGGTCAATAACGCCCATCTGCCTGAAAATCTCCATCGAGCGGGCCTGTACAGCCAATGCTTTTGATTTATCAGTAGGCCCTTGTTTGCTATCAATAATCACGGGCTGCACCCCATAGCGCAATAGCTGGGCGGCCATCATTAATCCCGATGGACCGGCGCCTACTATCAACACCTGGGTATGTTGCTGTGTAATCTGCATGCTTTATCCGTGGAACAATAAAAATATCGTTGGCCGTTTATGCAGCTCGGGTACTTTTTTTTGCCATTCCATAATGGTTTTGGTTTGCACAAACTCGGTTGATGCTGTAAGATCTGTAGCTATGCACAATTTTGTTTTTGGCGATGCCGTTTTCAGGATCTCCTCTAACAAAGGATTATTACGGAAAGGCGTTTCAATAAAAATCTGTGTTTGGTCAAGCCGGGTCGCCAGGCCTTCCAACTCTTTTATTTTTTTACTGCGCATCAGCTTATCAATGGGCAGGTAGCCGTTAAAGGTAAAGCTTTGGCCGTTGAAGCCAGATGCCATTAGCGCTAATAAAATAGAGCTTGGGCCAACCAGGGGTACAACTTTAATACCCATGCGGTGGGCTTTATCTACAATCTCGGCACCAGGGTCGGCAATGCCGGGGCAACCGGCCTCGCTCATCAGGCCAACATCGTTGCCGGCCTGTAAGCCTTTAAAAAAATCGGCCTTGCCCATATCGCGGTTATGCTTACTGTAATCGTGTATGATAAGCTCGCTTTGCGGAGTTTTTAAGCCGGCTTCTTTTAAAAACTTGCGGGCGGTTTTTTCATTCTCTACAATATATTCCTTAATACTATTAATAGTATCAACCAGGTAGGGGGTAAATGATTTTGCGGCCGCTTCTTCGGCAAGGGGCACGGGTATTAAATAAAGGGTTCCATAGGGCATATTGCAAAGTTGGTGTTTTTTGTTTAATTTAAGCTATTGAAAGGAGCCCGAAAAATATGAAACCACTTAGCGTTAACTGGTTTATTGAAGGATACATTGATTTTGAACACAAAAAGTACGTATTACTAAGCTATCTGCAGGAAATTAACCGGCACTTTGATAAAAGCCGGCTATATCCCAACCTGGCCGATTTGATTTTCCATTACAATAACCTGGTAGATTTTAAGAAAAACAAATCGCTCATGCAGCAAGCCTTTCCGCAACGCCTTACCCAGGCCGATATTGATGCCGTTAAGCTCACCTACCAAAAAATTATCCAGGACGATCAAAGCATGCAGGAGATAGAGCAGATCATCGCCTATGCCATTGCCCAGATGAACCCCGCCATACAAATTGGTAAGGAGATTTATGATTTTGTAGAAAGCCGGCTCAATATCAACCCCATAGGCATTGTGCCATTAATGCCTTACCACGGCTATTTTTCGCTACGTAACGGCAAGGAACATACCGGCTTTATTTACGAGTACCAGATCACCATTTTTGAGGGTAAGGATGATAAATACCGGGGCATCAACATAAATTTTCTTGAAAATTATGAATACAGCATCGTAAACACTCCCGAGGCCATGAAGCTGAAGCTTATCAACCGCAATAAGTTTATGCCTAATCCGGCGGTATATTATGTGCACAGCGATATTACTTTTCCATTGGAGCAAACGCTGTTACCGGTGGCTAAAAGGAGCTTGGTGAAGTATATATCGAATGCGGCGTAGGGATTAATTGTCCAACAGTCTTGTTATTCTGAGGTGCGAAGAATCTATTTTAAGCCATACATAGTATAGCTGCAAAGTTCGCGAATAGATGCTTCGTACCTCAGCATGACAGGGGATATGATGATTAGCTCCACAAAAAAGACCGTTATCCCAAGCCTAAACCCAGGATAACAGCCTCTCTTAAAAAATCGCGAATCGTTTGGTAATGGTTATTCTAAGGTGATCTGCCTCCTTATACTTTCTTCAAGCGAAATGAAGGTTTCGGTACGTTGAATGCCTTTTACACCCTGTATCTGCTCGTTCAAAACCTCGCGCAGGTGGGTGGTATCGTGGCATACAATTTTAGCAAAAATGCTCCATTCGCCGGTGGTATAATGCAGCTCAACTATCTCTTTTATAGTTTTTAACTGTTTTACAGCTTCGTTATATTGCGACCCCTTTTCCAGGTAAATGCCCAAAAAAGCGGTAATATCATACCCTAATTTTTGCGGATCGACCTCTAAACTGGCACCCTTAATTACACCCATCTCCTCCAGCTTTTTCATCCGCACGTGTATGGTTCCGCCAGAAACTATTAACTCTTTAGCTATCTCGGTGTATGGCGTGGTAGCATTTTTCATTAATATTGATAAAATCTGGATATCCAGATTATCAATTTCTAAATTTTGAGCTTTTCTGTGGGACATAAATTTGAATATCTATATTGAAATACAAGTTTAATTAAAATTTGAATAAAAATAAAATATTTTTGTTGAAATATTTGCAAGGAATTGACAGGTCTCTTAAATTTGTATCAAGCAAATGACAATTGCCGATCGTTCTTTAAACAAAAAACAATGTTGGGTGGTGAAATTTTTGGCAGACACACCTCCTTGTCCCGGTGGCGGAGATCATAGAAAACCCGAAGCGGGCTAACTACTCTGTGGAGGTTCGAATCCTTCCCCAACAGCAAATCCATGAAAGACGGGATTTATATACTGTAGGATGGTGAAATTTTTGGCAGACACACCTCCTTGTCGCGGTGGCGGAGAAATTGGGAAACTTTTAGCAATAAAAATAACCACTCCGTGGAGGTTCGACCCCTTCTCCTACAGCTCTTCTCATAATTTAGGTTTATAATTGGTTAGTAAAGGCCCCTGCCCATCAGGGGCTTTGCTGTTTTTATAGGTTTTTTATTGTTGATTTTTGCCCCGACCTTATCCTGCATTTTTTTATTCACCGCCCTTCAAAAATATTGTGTCATTGTTACACAATAAGGTATTGACACTTCAATATTTAATTATAAATTTGATAAGTGCCAATAGATTGTATCATTTTGTCACAATAGCTCCTAAAACCAAGTTCTAAACACCAGTTTAACCCACATTCATAATAGTCGATATGAAAAAAATCGCCCTGTTGGTCTTTGTAGCGCTTAGCTGCACCTACTTTTCATGTAACAAAGCCAGGCCCGGCAAACCGCGGGTGCTTGTATTTTCAAAAACCATGGGCTTTCACCATGCATCTATAGATGCCGGGATAGCCGCCATTCAAAAATTAGGACAGGAAAATGGATTTGATGTGGATACCACAAAAAACTCCGCCATGTTTAATGATACCACGCTTAAAAAATATTCAACCGTTATTTTCCTGAGCACCACCGGCGATGTGCTTGATTATCGCCAGGAAGCAGCTTTTGAACGCTATATTCAGGCTGGCGGCGGTTATGTAGGCATTCATGCAGCGGCTGATACCGAATATGACTGGGGTTGGTATGGCCGCCTCGTGGGCGATTGGTTTTATGACCACCCCGGCATTCACGATAAAAACCCCAATGTACAACCGGGTACGTACAACGTAGTTGACGCCGACAACGATGCAACCAGGCACCTGCCTAAAGTATGGAAGCGTACCGACGAGTTTTACAGCTTTAAAAAAGCCCTGGCGCCTGATGTTCATGTGCTTATCACCCTTGACGAAAACACCTATAAAGGCGGCAAACGGATGGGATTGCACCCTGCCACCTGGTACCATGATTTTGACGGCGGCCGCGCCTTTTACACTGCGATGGGCCATACCGATGAAACTTATAAAGAAGATGGTTACCTTAAAATGCTAACCGCCGGCATTAAATACGCCATTGGCGAAAACAAAGAGCTGGATTACTCCAAAGCCAAAACCCAAACACCGCCCGAAGAGGACAGGTTTGCTAAAACCCAGCTTTCAACCGGTGAATTTTTTGAACCGACTGAAATGACCGTACTGCCCAACCTGGATATCCTGGTGATACAGCGCCGGGGCGAGATTATGCGTTACGACCATGCTACCCAAAAAGTAAAGCAGGTAGGCTTTTTTGATGTATACTGGAAAACATTGCACACACCGGGTACAAATGCCGAAGAAGGTATGCTTGGCCTTACTAAAGATCCTGATTTTGCCAACAACAACTGGGTGTACATTTACTACAGCCCTGCCGATAGTTCGGTTAACCGGCTGTCGCGCTTTACGTTTAAGAATGATACGCTGGATAAAAAGACCGAGAAAGTAATACTTGAAGTAAAAGCCCAGCGCGAAATTTGCTGCCATACGGGCGGTTCTATAGCCTTTGGGCCGGGGCCTGATAAAATCCTGTTTTTCTCGGCAGGAGATAACTCCACCCCATTTGATGAAAAGGGGCAAAAATATGCAACCAGTGGCTATGCACCTTTGGATGACCGGCCAGGCCATCAGCAATTTGATGCCCGCCGGTCGGCAGGTAACACCAATGATTTGCGTGGTAAAATTATGCGGATCAAAATTAAGGATGATGGCACCTATGATATTCCTGAAGGAAACCTTTTCCCTAAAGGTACGCCAAAAACCCGCCCCGAGATTTATGTAATGGGCGATAGGAACCCTTACCGCATCTCTGTAGACCAGAAAAATGGTAATTTATACTGGGGCGAGGTTGGTCCGGATGCCCGTAACGATAGCCTGGACACCCGTGGCCCGATGGGTTATGATGAAGTGAACCAGGCACGCCATGCCGGTAACTTTGGCTGGCCGTATTTTGTTGGTGATAACAAGCCTTATCATATTTATGATTATGCCACAGGCAAATCGGGCCCGGCGTTTGATCCTAAGCACCCGGTGAATAACTCGCGCAACAACACAGGTTTAACGGATTTGCCGCCCGCGCAACCGGCCTTTATCTGGTACCCTTACGGGCCGTCGGCCGATTTCCCGCAGGTAGGCGCGGGCGGACGTAACGCTATGGCCGGCCCGGTTTATTATACTGATATGTTCCCGGCCGAGACCCGTTTGCCCGATTATTATAATGGTAAATTTTTAGCTTACGAATGGATGCGGGGCTGGATAAAAGCTGTTAGCCTTACCCCCGAAGGTGATTTTGATAAAATGGAGCCATTTTTTCCGGGCCTTAAATCAAACTCGATGATTGATATGGAAGTTGGCCCCGATGGCAGGCTGTATGGCCTGGAATACGGTAGCGGCTGGTTTACCCACAACCCCGATGCCGGTTTATTCCGCATAGATTATATTCAAGGGAACAGGCCACCGGTAATAAGCAGTGTAAAGGTTGACAAAAGCTCAGGATTGCTACCATTCACCGTACAATTAACCGCCCAGGCCAAAGATCCCGAAGGCGATAAAATAACTTATACCTGGAAAATGGGCGACGGTATCACCAAAGAAACCGATGTACCACAATTCAGCTATACCTATACCAAACCGGGCGATTATAAAATAAGCGTTGAGGCCAAAGATGCCGAAGGCGCTGCAAGCAAGGGTAGCCCTGTTGAAGTTTATGCCGGTAACGAACAGCCTGTAGTATCGGTAAAACTAACCGGCGGTAATAAATCATTTTACCTGCCGGGCACTCCGCTTAGCTACGCGGTTACCGTTACTGACGGCGCGGCAACCAATAAGATTGATCCAAAGCGCATCATCGTGAACGTTGACTATATCGATGGCTTTAAAAAGCCGGTCGAGGCATCTAAACTGGAGCAAACAGCACCCGAAAATAACGGTAAAACGCTTATGTTGAGTATGGATTGCAAAAGCTGCCATAAGGAGGTAGGCAAATCTATAGGCCCTGCGTTTACAGATATAAGCAACAAATACCAGAAGGATCCTGATGCTATGAATAAGCTAAGCCAAAAGGTTATCAAAGGCGGTGCGGGCGTCTGGGGCGAAACTGCGATGTCGGCCCATCCAACTATCAAGAAGGGCGACCTGGAGCAGATCATCGGCTGGGTAATGTCGTTAGGAAAAGTTAGTCAAAAGAAATCCTTGCCGCCAACCGGTACTATTATGCCAGATCCGGGCAAAACGCCATCGGCTACGCTGGTATTAACTGCTAAGTATACTGATGATGGTACCGATGCAATTAAAGCCTTAACCGGGAACGGCATAGCGACATTAAACAGCAGCAACTACCTGTTCACAGGTGCCGAAAAAACAAACGGGTTCACCAAGTTTAAATATAACGGCATTAACCTGATGATCATTCCGCCAGGTGAGGGTTGGTTTGAGATTGACGATATTGACCTTACCGGTGTAAAATCAGTAAACCTGACCACATTCTGGCAGGCCGCGCCAACGTATGGCTTCAATTTTGAACTTAGGGCCGATGCACCGGATGGTAAGCTGATTGGCAAAGGCGGCATGCCAACCCCGGCAAAAGATCAAAAGGGAGGCATGGCCCATGTAGCGGTTACCCCGGTTACTGATGGTAAAATGCACAAGCTGTTCTTTATTTATAAACCGGTAAAACCGGGCGCCCTGACGGCCGGTGTTACGGGCTTAATATTTAGCGCGAAATAAAATCCCCGCCACAACTTTTGAGAGAAAGGCTTTAAACAAGAAATCCCGACAGTTAAACTTGCCGGGATTTCTTGTTTTGTCGTTTGGCGTGTAATTTTGGGGCGCTGTCATCCTGAACGTAGTAAAGGATCTATTCGCGGACTTTTCTATAGCGAAGTATGTCGGTTAATAGATCGTTCGTACTTACATGACATATCCAATTTTCCTGTCATCCTGAGGTACGAAGGATCTATCAGCGGTGCATGACCGATAGAAAAGTTCGCCAATAGATCCTTCGTACCTGCCATTGACACATTTATAACTAACTGATTATCAATGTCAAAATTTGTCATCTGCAATGCCATTATTTGTGCGCAAATAAAACTTACTCAGGATGACAGTAGTTTATTTTTGAATGTGATAAAGGGTTTATTTTAATTTGTAGTATTCAGTAGCTTGACGATATGATATGTTGCTACAAGAGCAATTAATTATCCAAACTCCTCACAATTACAAAGCCTGCTTCCTTTTAAACTCGCTCGGAGTACAATTGTACTGCGCCTTAAATACTGTTGAAAAATAATTAGGGCTGGCGAAGCCGACCATGTAGGTTATCTCGGAAATGGAATAGCCTTCGTGGGTGAGCAGGTACCTGGCTTTTTTTAGCCTTCGGGTTAAAATATAATCGGTAATGCTGCAGCCTAACAGCGCTTTTACTTTACGGTATAACTGCACCCGGGAAATGCCGATGGTTTTGCAGATGTCATCTACATTGAAATTTTCATTGGCCAGGTTTTGTTCCACGATGCCCGAAAAATCGTTAAGGAACTTTTTATCAAGTGACTTGGATACCGGCATTTTGCCGTGGCTTACATCGCTGGTAAAGTGCTCTTTAAGTATTACCCTGTTTTTGATGAGGTTTTTTACCGTGGCCAGTAACTGGTCATAATTAAAAGGCTTCACCATATAAACATCGGCCATGCTGCTAATGCCATCAATTTGATGTTCAACACTGGCCTGCGCGGTAAGTAAAATAACCGGGATGTGCGATGTACGGATATCTGTTTTAAGGTTTTGGGTGATTGCTTTGCCCGACATGCCGGGCAGCACCACATCTGATATAATAAGATCGGGCACTTTTTCAAATGCTTCTGCCAACCCTTGTGTCCCGTTATCTGCTGTAAAAACCTCATAATCGGCGGCCAGTTTATCGGTAAGGTAGCCCAACAGATCGGCATTGTCTTCAATTATAAGTATCGATTGCTCTTTGGGGCTGGCAAGTGCAGCTGCATCGGGTTTTATTTCGTCCTGTTCAAGGTCGGTAGTATAAATGCGCGAGCGCTCATCAATGGCCACGGTATTCACAAGCCTGCCGGATTGGCCCGCGCTGTAGTTGTAGGGGTTACCCATTGGTAATGTGATGGTAAAAATAGTTCCCTGCCATTTTTTGCTGCTTACTTTGATACTGCCGTGGTGTAATGAAATAATCTCTTTAGATAAGGAAAGCCCCAGGCCCGAGCCCTTGGCATTGCCATTATCGGCCTGGTAAAACTGGTCGAAAACATGTTCGGTCTCTTCCGGCTCCATGCCAATACCATTGTCCTGGATAGAAATTTCAACGTTTTCGGCATTTGGGGTAAAAGTTACCTGGATGCGGCCGTTATCTTTAGTAAACTTAAGCGCGTTTGATAGCAGGTTAAAGAAAACCTTATCCAGCATATTGGCATCATACCAAATATTAATGTTTTTTTCGGCCGATATCAGGTTCAGGCTGATGTTCCTTTTCCTGGCATTGTGCTGAAAGCTCTCCAGTATATCTGTTACAAAAGTTACCAGGTTGTTGGGCGCCGCGTTAATCTGTTGTTTATCGTACTCAATTTTTCGGTAGTCTATCAGCTGGTTAACCAACCTTAATAGCCTGAATATATTTTTATATATCAGCTTTAAATTTTTGCCGGCTATAATATTCAGCTTTTCGTTCTTCATCATATCCTCAACAGGCGACAGGATGAGGGTCAATGGCGTACGGAACTCGTGCGAGATATTGGTAAAAAAATTCAGCTTGGCTTCGGTAGCAACTTCGGCCCGGGCCGACATTTCCATCAGCTGGTTACGTTGCAGCAAAATTTCGTTGTTTTTTACTTCCAGGCTTTTGTTAATCTTTCGGTTCTCCATCAGCCAGTAAAAAGCAAGCCCTCCAAAAATAATAGCCAGCACCAGGGTTATTACTATAATATTTAAAACTAACTCCTGGCTGTTGTAAACCTGTCGCTGCTCTTCCAGTAACGATTGTTGCCGTTCAATATCCTTTTGCTGGCTGTTGATTTTGTTCCACTGCATTTTCATAAGCTGCACATTGGTTGAATCGATAACCAGCGATTGCAGGATGTTTTCTTTGGCAAAAGCTTCTTTATTTAAAATCCTGAACGCAGTGGTAATGGCTTCTTTACCGCCGGTTGGGTATACCAAACTCGCATCAATGGTTTTTGAAGCCACCATTTGCAGGCCACCGCCAGCTCCGGGCATGGCATCAACCCCTAATACTTTAACGTGGTGGTTTAAATGTAGGTTGTTTAGTACCTCTCTGGAGGCGCCTGCCATTACATCGTTATGGGCAAACAGCGCGTCGGCTGTTTTTAAATCAGACTGCACCTGGTAAAGTTGTTTTTGCGCATGGTCCTTCAGCCAATCGCCATATACCTGTGCTTTAACATGTATATTATTAAATTTGGCCAGTGCGTCGCTAAAGCCCCTGTGCCTTTCAATTGCCGGCGAAGAACCAGGGAGGCCCATTACCTCTACAATGTTACCGGTACCCTTTAAATTGCTGCCAATGTATTCGCCGGCCATTTTACCAATCTGGTAATTATTAGCTCCCACGTAGGCTGTGTAAAGGTCGGATGATGTTTTACGGTCAATTACAATAACCGGGATGCCTTTATTATAAGTTTGTTCCACTATCCCGGTTAAGGGTTGCGCCTCGTTTGGCGATATAATAAGCAAATCGATGCCTTCATTCAGCATTTGCTTTACCTGTTCAATTTGTTTTTTGCTGTTGTTATCGGCATCAGCATAAATAAAACGGGCATCAGGATGTAATGAAAGCTCCATTTTCATTTCATCCAGCATATTACGCCGCCACAGGTCAGAGCCCACACATTGCGAAAAACCTATTGTATACTGTGATGTTTTAGCGGCTTTTTTACAGCCGGTAAATACCATTAGCATGCATATAGTTGGCAATAACAGGTTGCGCAGTTGATGAAGCAAGGCCATTAAAAAATATTAAATAAATGTTTGAGTACGGTTTTATTGGTTAATACAATCCTTTTTGCAGAGGGGTATATACAAAAGTATCAATAAAAGTTTTTACAATACAAATAGCAGGCCCCACCCACCGGCTTTCCGCAGTATCATAATGTATCAAAACTGAAAATACATGGTATCAAAATTAAACATCGCGATGAAACAGGATTGGAAATAAATTTTATTCAACTGATAATCAATTGCTTATGTAGGTTTTAATTTTTGTACTGTTTTGGAATAAAATCAATAACTGCCACTTTGCATATCGCCCTACTTTGCAATCGTAAATCCAATTAACACCTTTTATAATTATTATGAGAAAACATTCCGTCCTGGCCTGGTCCATGGTCGTGGCCCTTGGTGGCTTCCTTTTCGGGTTTGATACTGCTGTGATATCGGGCGCCGAAAAATCTATCCAGCAGTTCTGGCACCTGTCTGTAATGGAGCATGGGCTTACTATATCCATCGCGCTTATTGGTACCGTAATTGGCTCATTGTTCGGTGCAAGGCCATCTGATATTTTCGGGCGTAAAAATACTTTATACTTTGTAGCTATAGCTTACCTGCTATCGTCAATAGGTACAGCGCTTGCCGATAACTGGTACCTGTTTTTGGTGTTCAGATTATTAGGCGGCCTGGGTGTGGGCATATCGTCGGTAACAGCCCCCATTTATATATCCGAAGTATCGCCTGCAGATAGAAGAGGGCGTTTGGTGGGCCTGTTCCAGTTCAACGTGGTATTGGGCATCCTGATTTCGTACCTGTCCAATTACCTTATCAGCCAGGGCGGCGAAGCTTCATGGCGCTGGATGCTGGGGGTACAGGCCTTTCCATCAGCGTTGTTTTTAGGGCTTATTTATTTTATACCTGAAAGCCCGCGCTGGCTCATCCTCAAAAAAGGCGAAACCGGCAGGGCATTGGAAATATTGCGTGTAATAAACCCACTCAATTGCGAACAGGAACTGGCTGCCATCAAAAACTCAACCCTTCATGATACTGTTTCAAGCGGAAATCTTTTCTCGGGCCAATATAAAACACCCGTAATATTAGCTGTACTCTTCGCCTTTTTTAACCAGGTATCGGGTATTAACGCCATTATATACTATGCGCCCCGCATATTTGAAATGGCCGGGCTTGGCGCGCACTCTTCGCTGCTATCTACAGTTGGCATCGGGTTAATCAATTTCATATTCACCCTGTTGGGCATCAATATTATTGATAAGGTTGGCCGCCGCACATTAATGCTGGTTGGCTCATTCGGGCTTATAGCTTCATTATTCATGGTGGCGTTCACCTTTTACTCTGGCCACATGAGCGGGTTTGCCATCCCTGTTTATATGATGTTGTTTATCGCATTCTTCGCCTTTTCGCAGGGGGCGGTTATCTGGGTTTTTATATCCGAAATTTTCCCGAACCAGGTACGTGCCAAAGGTCAAACACTTGGCAGTTCAACCCATTGGATAATGGCTGCAATCATCGCCTTTTGCTTCCCCTACCTGGCTGAGTCATTAGGTGGGGCGGTTACATTCTCCTTTTTCTGCGTGATGATGGTATGCCAGCTCATTTTCGTCTGGAAGTTTATGCCCGAAACCAAAGGCCGTTCATTGGAGCAGATAGAAACTAATATGGTAATGCATTAATAATTAAAATGATGATGGACCCGCAAACAAACATAACAACCCCGGCCATTTGCTACGGCGAAATCCTTTGGGACGTATTGCCCGATGGCCCGCAACCAGGCGGCGCTTTGCTCAATGTGGCTTATCACCTGAATAAACTGGGCGTGCCAACCGGCTTGGTAAGTAAAATAGGCAACGATGCTAACGGCCGGAAGTTGGAAAATTTGATGGACGGCTGGGGCATACCAAAACATTTGCTGCAAACCGATACGGAGCATCCCACCAGCCAGGTAATTGCTAAAATGAATAATGGCAACGAGGTATCATATGAGATAGTTTTCCCGGTGGCCTGGGATTTTATTAACGACAGCGGGCATATCATAGGGCAGCTAAAGCCATCAACCTACCTGGTGTATGGCAGCCTGGCGTCGCGTAACAGCGTATCGCGTAACACTTTGTTTGAATTATTGCAGAGCGATGCTATCAAAGTATTTGACATTAACCTGCGACCTCCTTTTTTCAGCCGCGACTTGTTGGAAGAGCTTTTGCGCAAAGCGGATATTGTAAAATTTAACCAGGCCGAACTGGAAATGGTGCAGGGCCTTTTCCGCGGATCATTCTGGAAAGAGTCGGAACAGATCAAATTTATACAGGATCATTTTAACATCCCCGAGATTGTGGTTACCAAGGGCGAGTTTGGGGCATCGTACTACAAGCAGGATAAGACATATCATGTTGCCGGCCGCGAGGTAAAAGTTACAGACACTATTGGCAGCGGCGATTCTTTTTTGGCCGCGTTTATTGCCAATCATTATAACGGCGAACCGCCGGAAACCTTATTAAAAAATGCAATAGCGATGGGTGGCTTTATTGCAACAAAGAAAGGAGGTTGCCCCGATTATAAAATTGCAGAGTATCAAGACTTTAAAAACCAACTGTTTTAAATAACCAACCTAATAAACTTAAATAAAAATCAATGAGAAAATTATTACTTATTTGTTCCCTTCTTATATTGCTCATAAGCAAGGGGTACGCGCAATCCCGCGTCATTACCGGGACTGTGCTGGATAACGCATCAAAACCAATGGATGGCGTTACCATAGTGGTTGTTGAAACCCAAAAATCAGCATTATCAGATGCCAGCGGAAAGTTCAGCATCTCGGCAGCAACCGGGCAATCTATAAGGTTTTCATATGTAGGCACCAAGCCGATATTAATAACAGTAGCTGCCGATACCAAAGTGCTTGATGTGATATTTAAAGATGCATCAACCACCTTGAATGAAGTAGTAGTTACAGGTTACACATCCGAAAGGAAGAAAGACCTGACGGGCGCGGTAGCGGTTGTTGATTTGGCACCGGTAAAAAACAACAGTTCGGGCAATACCATGCAGGCTTTGCAAGGCAGGGTTGCCGGTTTGTACATCGAAAAAGATGGATCGGCCAATGGCTCAACCAGCAGGATCCTGATCAGGGGTGCAAACACTTTGGGCAACAACAATCCTTTATATGTTATTGATGGGATACCCACCACCAGGCCCGAGGTTTTTCAAAATTTATCACCCTCAAACATCGCATCGGTACAGGTGCTGAAAGATGCTTCGTCCGAGTCGATTTACGGAGCAAGGGCTTCAAATGGCGTTATCATTGTTACTACCAAAAACGGCGGCAATACACAGGGCAAAGTTCAGTTTCAGTTTAATAACAGTACATCTGTTCAGTCCGAAAAATCATTGCGTTTTAAAATGCTGAATTCGGTAGACAGGGGCAAAGCGTTATGGCAGGCATCAGTAAACGATCTCGCGGATCCAGATGCCTATCGCGACATATATACCTTTAACTGGAATGGTGATTATAACAACCCGGTTTTAAACAGTGTGGTACCCAAGCAATTTGTAGGTGGCGATCCTAATACCCCCGCCGGTGATACCGATTGGCAAAGTGTGCTGTATAAAACAGCCATGGTATATAATAATGATTTCACAGCATCGGTTGGTAACAAGAATGCATCGCTCGAAATTAACTTTGGTAACATCAAAAATACCGGCCTTGTTAGGTTTACCAAATACAACCGTACTACTGGTAGCATTAACGGTGTGGTACGTGCCTTTGATAACAAAGCTACATTTGGCGTAAATTTAAAAATAACCAACTCCAACGAAACGCTTACTACCAGGGATCTAGGTGGCGCGTCTACCACGTTTTTGGCGGTAACCTTGGCGCCTACTATACCAGTATACCAAAAAGACGGTGTTACTTACGCCGGCGAATCGGGCGGAGGATACTCTGACAGGAACAACCCGCTGCACATGCAGGATTTGGCCAAATGGAATAATGCCAACCGGGTAAATACATTTGGGAATGTTTTTTTAGAAATTCAGCCCATTAAAAACCTGTATTTCAAATCGAATTTTGGTGCCGATAATTCCAACTACCTGAATAAGATAATAACGCCAACTTTCCAGGAAGGCGCGCTGAGCAACACAACCAATAGCTTGTTTTTTGATCAGAACCATTACCTGAGTACTACTTTTTCGAACACACTAAGGTATAACTACGATTTAACCACCAACAATCACTTTAAATTTTTGGTTGGTACCGAGTATATTAAAACCTTTACCGACTTTCAAACTACCCTTAAAAAAGGTTACGCTATACAAACCGAAGACTATTTTACATTAGATGCCGGTACAGGCAATACCACTGTAGGTGGTAAATCAACAGGTTATAGTTTGTTTTCGCAATTTGCAAGATTTGATTATAATTATGCAGGTAAATACTTAGCATCTGTAACTATGCGCCGCGATGGCTCTTCAAGGTTTGGTTTAAATAACCAGTATGGTATTTTCCCCGCTGCTTCCCTCGGCTGGAAAATTGACCAGGAAGGCTTCATGAAAAACAATACTATTTTTTCGGAATTAAAACTAAGGGTAGGCGTAGGCCGGGTGGGTAACCAGGAAATTGGCGAATCGCGTTTTGCCCTTTACGATACCAGGTATGGTAAAACTCAAAATGAGATAACATCAGGATTTTGGGAACAATACATGAATATCGGAACCGCGTATTCGCTCTCGGGTGCTAATACAGGTTCATTACCTTCGGGTTTTGTACAAACCCAGGCTGCAAATGCCAACCTTAAATGGGAAACTACCGACGAGATAAACGCCGGCCTCGACTTTGCCATCCTGAACGATAAGATCTCGGGATCATTTGACTATTTTACCCGTCGTACCACCGGCATCCTAATTACACCACCAGTTGCGGGTGCCTTGGGCGAAGGGCAATCTAAAACAATTAACGGCGCTTCAAAATCTAACAGGGGCTGGGAGTTTTTAGTAACTTATCACGGCCAGCAATCGGGCGATTTTAATTACAATGTAACATTAAATTTTTCACATTTCAGGGACAAGATTACCAATTTACCGGAAAAAGTAAGACCCGCTTATCCAGGAAATTTGCAAAATACCATATTGGGCCATTCTCAGTTTGATATTTTTGGTTACAAAACCAATGGCCTTTTCCAATCACAGGCCGAAGTAGATGCCGCGCCAACACAAATAGGCGCAGGGCCGGGCAGAATCCGTTATGTGGATACCAATAATGACGGAAAAATTAATGCCGACGACCAAACTTGGATAGGGACTACATTGCCCGCATTAGAGTACGGTGCAAGAATTGACCTTACCTATAAAAAATTCGATCTGTCTTTATTTGGATCGGGAGTGGCAGGCCGCAAAGGGTTTGATGTGTACACCCTGTTTAATAACCTTATGCATAGCCGCGAAAACGTAGGTCCGGGTGTATTTAATAGCTGGACTCCACAACGTACTAACACAAGCGTGCCGGCATTAACATTAAAAGATAACAATAATGAAGGCCGTACTTCCGACTATTTTATTGTGAACACCTCTTACTTCAAAATACGCAATATTCAAATTGGATACACCATTGTGCCTAAAGCGGTATTTACCAGGCTGAGGGTGTTCGCGATGGCCGAAAACGTATTTACGTTGAAAAGCAAAAGCTATTTAAGCCCTGATCCTGAAAGGATTGACCTGGACCCGGTTCCAATTCCTAAAGTTTTCAGTTTTGGTATCAACGCATCATTTTAACGATAAAAACTATTCAGTATGAAAGCAAAAATATTATTCACAGCTGTTTTATCCGGACTGATCATTTTCAGCTCCTGTAAAAAAGCGTTAGACTATTCACCCAAAGGCGTATTGTCTGCATCAGATTTAAAAACACCAATCGCTGTTGAAGGTTTGGTAACCGCAGCTTATGCCGCTATTGGCAACGGCGATATGATAGGCCCCATATACAGCGACTGGGCTTATGGCAGTGTTCGTTCGGATGATGCCTATAAAGGCGGCGGCGGTACCGGCGATGTTGGCGAAGTTGATGCTTTGGAGCATTACAACCTGGTAACCCCATCAATGGACGCCTTTGTTTCACGCACCTGGAAAAATTTGTTCAAATCTATTTCGAGGGCAAATGTGGCGCTAAGAGCAGTTAGTTCACTTTCGGAGGCCGATTATCCTAACAAGAAAATACGTTTGGCCGAATTAAAGTTCTTACGCGCCCATAGCTATTTTACCATGAAACTGCTTTATAAAAACATTCCCATTTTTGACGAAAACGCTACTTCAGATGATATCCTGAAAGTTTCAAACACGTTATCAAATGAGGACGCATGGAATAAGATCGCCGCCGATTTTCAGTACGCCATTGATAATTTGCCAACTACCCAAACCCAGCTGGCAAGGGCCAATAAATTAAACGCCCAGGCTTATTTAGCAAAACTGCGGTTATACCAGGCCTATGAGCAGGATGATAAGCATCATGTAACCAATATCAATAAAACAAGGTTGCAACAGGTGGTTGATCTTACACAGGCTGTTATCGCATCGGGTAAATATGCGCTAAGCAGCGATATTGCCGATGATTTTTTACCGGAAACTGAAAACGGCCCCGAGTCTGTATTCGCGATACAATTTACTATTAATGACGGAACTACGGCCGGCCGTATGAATTTTGAGGATGGTTTAAATTATCCGCATGGCGCAGCACAATATGGCTGCTGCGGTTTCCATGCTGCAAGCCAGAATCTGGTAAACGCCCATACTACCGATGTAAATGGCTTGCCCAACTTTGATTCATTTAACAGCAGCATTGCCGATTTAACAAAAGTAACTGTTGACCCAAGGTTGGACCATACCGTTGGCATCGACGGCCACCCGTATAAATATGACAATACAAAGCCATTCAGCAACAGTTGGGTGCGCGATCCTGGTGTTTATGGAAATTTCCATACCATGCGCAACCAGCAATTGGCTACAAGTGCATCATACTTCAAGCTTGGTCCGTTTATGGGGTCGGCAAAAAATTATGATATCATCAGGTATGATGATGTTTTATTAATGCAGGCCGAAGCCTATATTGAACTGGGGCAGCAGGCAAGCGCTTTGCCTCTCATTAACCAGGTACGCAACCGTGCTGCGGCAAGCACCGGCAGGCTTAAAAAAATAGATGGTACCTTTCCGTCTAATTATAACGTTAAACCCTATAGCATTGCCAACTGGACACAGGAATATGCCCGCAAGGCGCTGCAATGGGAAAGGCGCCTGGAGTTTGCCACAGAAGGCGCGCGTTTCTTTGATTTAGTGCGATGGGGCATTGCCGAAAAAACCTTGAATGATTATATCAATGTTGAAAAGGGCAGGAGAACATTTTTAGCTACCGCTAAATTTACAGCAGGCCGGGACGAGTACCTGCCTATACCACAATCAGAAATTACATTTACCAACGGTTTGTACAAACAAAACCCGGGGTATTAAACTTGTTAAAACATATTGGAGCCCCGGTTTTATAATTATGCCGGGGCACCTTTGTAAGTAGACTCTTAAGTTCATCTGCCTAAATTAAAAGGACTTCAATTATGAAAACGAAAACCGGCATCGCATTACTGATGACCTTTATGATGATTACCATGGTTAGTAAAGCGCAGGATAAAGCGGGAAAAAGCCGCCAGGAACCGCACCGCCCGCAGGTACATTTTTCGCCGGAGGAGCATTGGGTAAATGACCCTAACGGGATGGTTTACTTTAACCATACTTATCATTTGTTTTTTCAATATTACCCGGATGGCACCACCTGGGGGCCAATGCATTGGGGGCACGCGGTAAGTAAGGACCTGGTGCATTGGAAAGAACTGCCGATAGCTTTATATCCGGATAGTTTGGGGTATATCTTCTCGGGCAGTGCTGTAATTGACTCTAACAATACATCGGGTTTTGGCAAAAAAGGAAAAATTCCGATGGTAGCCATCTTTACTCACCATGATCCGAAGGGAGAAAAAGCAGGCACGGAAGTTTTTCAGAACCAAAGCATTGCCTACAGCCTGGATGAAGGGAGCACCTGGACAAAATATGCCGGCAACCCGGTACTTAAAAATCCGGGGATTAAGGATTTTAGAGATCCTAAAGTAATGTGGTATGCCAAACAAAAAAAATGGGTGATGACCCTGGCTACTAAAGATCATATTACCTTTTACTCGGCACCTGATTTAAAAACCTGGAAAAAGGAGAGTGAGTTTGGTTTAAGAGAGGGAGCGCACGGCGGGGTATGGGAGTGCCCCGACCTGTTCCCTTTAAAGCTGAACGGCAAAACATACTGGATCCTTGTGGTAAACCTTAATCCCGGCGGCCCCAATGGTGGCTCGGCAACACAATATTTTGTGGGAGGTTTTGACGGGCATCAGTTTACACCAATGGATACCCAAACCCGCTGGCTGGATTATGGCCCCGATGAGTACGCAGGCATTACCTGGAGCAATACCGGCAGCCGCAAAATTTTCCTGGGCTGGATGAGCAATTGGGAGTATGCCAACCAGGTACCTACCCAAAAATGGCGCAATGCCATGACCATTCCGCGCGATTTGCGTTTAAAACAAAGTAAACAAGGTATCGTCATCGCATCAGCCCCGGTTCCTGAGTTAGTTAACATCAGTGCCAATACATCGATATCAAAAAACGTAGCAGTTAATAAAACACTTAAGCTGACAGACAAAGCGAGTAAATTAAAAAGCCAATACGTTTTAAAGCTAACCCTCGCTCAGTTGAAGGGCTACACCATTAAACTATCAAACAAAAAAGGAGAAGAAGTGCTCATTGGCTATGACGATAGTAAGGATCAGTATTTTATCGACAGGACAAAATCAGGCAAAGTAGATTTTCAGAAAGATTTTCCGGGCCGGTTTACAGCGCCAAGGCTAACAAGTTCAAAGAGTTCAGATCTTACGCTTGTGGTTGATAAGGCGTCTGTTGAGCTTTTTGCCGATGGTGGCTTAACTACTATGACGGCTGTTTATTTCCCCAACGAAGATTACACGGGTCTGGCTATAAGTGCGGATAATAAGCTGAAACTAAACACGCTTTCCATTACAGGTTTAAAATCGATTTGGAAGTAACGTATTCAACAAATCTAAAGTAAATGAAAAGACCGCCACTTTTGATGACGGTCTTTTTCTTTTATAGTATCCGGTTTTTACTTCCGGTCTCAGGTTCCGTATTCCGGGGTGGTTACTTCGCTTTCTTCAAACTCGTAATCGGTTAACGGCGGGCATGAGCATATGAGCGTCCTATCACCATAAGTATCATTAACCCTGCCAACCGATGGCCAGAATTTGAATGCCGCCACGTAAGGCAGCGGGAATGCCGCTTTTTGGCGGGTGTATGGATGCTCCCACTCATTGCCGGTAATTACGGCTACGGTATGCGGCGCATTTTTTAACGGATTATCAGTTTTATCTAAAATACCGCTGGCCACGTCGGCAATTTCATGACGGATGGCGATCATGGCATCGCAAAAACGGTCAAGCTCATGTTTAGGCTCCGATTCGGTTGGCTCAACCATTACCGTGCCGGCAACCGGGAATGATACAGTTGGCGCGTGGAAACCATAGTCCATCAAACGTTTGGCAATATCTGTAACCTCGATGCCGAACGGTTTAAACGAACGGCAATCCAATATCATTTCGTGTGCGCAACGGCCATTAGTGCCGGTGTATAATACCGGGAAATGATTTTCTAAACGGGTTTTGATGTAGTTGGCATTCAGGATAGCGTAACGGGTGGCATTGGTTAATCCTTCGCTGCCCATCATGGCTATGTAAGCATGTGAGATGATCAGGATAGATGCCGAACCCCATGGTGCTGCAGATACCGCGTGGATAGATTTACCCCGTTCAATATCAACCACTGCATGGCCTGGTAAGTAAGGTACCAAATGCTTAGCCACACCAATAGGGCCCATACCAGGGCCGCCGCCGCCGTGAGGGATACAGAAGGTTTTATGCAAGTTTAAGTGGCAAACATCGGCTCCAATATTGGCCGGGCTGGTTAAGCCTACCTGGGCGTTCATGTTGGCGCCATCCATATAAACCTGGCCGCCATTTTCATGAATGATTTGGCAAATCTCGATGATCGATTCCTCAAATACACCGTGTGTAGATGGGTAGGTAACCATTAAGCACGATAGCTCATTTTTATATTGCTCGGCTTTGGCACGCATATCGGCAACGTCGATGTTACCATTATCATCACATTTAACAACCACTATCTTCATACCTGCCATAGCTGCAGATGCCGGGTTGGTGCCGTGTGCCGATGATGGAATTAACGCGATGTTACGATGCATATCGCCCCTGTCGTGATGGTAGGCGCGGATAACCATCAGGCCTGCGTACTCGCCTTGTGCGCCCGCGTTTGGCTGCAGGCTCATTGCCGCAAAGCCGGTAATCTCACTCAGCCAGTTGTTAATCTCGTCAAACAGCTGCATGTAACCGCCAACCTGGTCGGTTGGTGCAAAGGGGTGAATTTTGCTGAAATGGTTCCAGGTAACCGGGATCATTTCGGTAGTGGCGTTCAGCTTCATGGTACATGAACCCAAAGCGATCATGGAATGACAAAGCGAAAGGTCTTTTGCCTCCAACGATTTAATATAACGCAGCATTTCATGTTCTGAATGGTGCGAGTTAAACAAGCCATGGGTTAGGTAAGCAGATGTACGCTGTAATTCGGTTGGGATTACTGTTTCCAAATCCGCTTTCAGTCCCTCAAAATCAACATCGTTAATGGTTTTGCCCAATACTTTGGCAAAAAACCTTACAATGGTTTTAATATCTTCGGCCGATGTGGTTTCATCAACAGAAATGGTAATAACCGAACCTTCATAGTTCAGGTTCATTTCGTTGTTCAGCGCTTCAGAATGGATAGGGCCGGCTAAATGGGCCACATCAAACTTCAGGGTATCAAAGTAACTTTCGTTCAGTTGTTTGTAACCTAATTCGCCAAGGGCATTCGCCAACAGGATCGTTAAGCCATGAATTCTTTCGGCAATTAATTTAACTCCCTTAGGGCCATGATATACGGCATACATACCAGCCATTATGGCTAATAATGCCTGCGCAGTACAAATGTTTGAAGTGGCTTTATCCCTGCGGATGTGCTGCTCGCGGGTTTGCAAAGCCATACGCAATGCATAATTGCCGGCACTATCAATAGTTACGCCAATGATGCGGCCGGGGATGGAGCGTTTATACTCTTCTTTAGTAGCAAAAAATGCGGCATGCGGCCCGCCAAAACCCATGGGCACACCAAAGCGCTGTGTGGTACCAACAACAATATCGGCGCCCCATTCGCCCGGAGGGGTTAACAGCACCAAGCTCATGATATCGGCAACAACGGTTAGCTTAATACCTTTTTCGTGACCGGCGGCAGCAAAATCTTTGTAGTTGTATACCGCGCCATTACCGGCAGGGTATTGTACAATGGCGCCAAACATATTGTCGGTTAATTCAACCGTGCGGTGGTCGCCTATTTGCAGCTCGATGCCGTAAGGCTCCGAGCGGGTTTTTAAAATATCTATAGTTTGCGGGAACAGCTCTTCGGATACGAAGAACACATTGGCGGCATTGTTTTTACGCAGGCTGTATTGCATAAACATAGCCTCGGCAGCTGCAGTACCTTCATCCAGTAACGATGCATTGGCAATTTCCATCCCGGTAAGGTCAATAACCATGGTTTGGAAATTTAACAAAGCCTGTAAGCGGCCCTGCGCAATCTCGGCCTGGTATGGTGTGTATTGGGTATACCATCCGGGGTTTTCGAGGATGTTGCGCTGAATAACACCAGGCACAATTACATCATAATAACCCTTGCCGATGAACGACTTAAATACCTTGTTTTTTAATGATGTTTGTTTGAGTGTAGTGAGGTAGTCAAACTCGCTTTTCGCAGGTGGCAAATCAAGCGGTTTTTTTAGCCTGATCTGGTCTGGAATGGTTTGCGCTATCAGTTCATCGAGTGAGCTAACACCGATGGTTTTTAACATTTTTGCCGTGTCGGCCTCATTTGGAGCAATATGCCTTGACTGGAATTGTTCCTGGTAATCTGCGTTAAGCTTCATGAAATAGTCGTCCCCTTAAATTTACTGCAAAGGTACGGTTTTACAATATGAGTAACAATTGCGTAATATGATATTGACAAAGCATTTACAGAGAAATTTTATATCTTTAACAGACTATACTTTATCATGTTTGCTAAGAAATTTTTACTATTAGTATCTGCTCTGTTTTTATTAAGCAATTGTTGTTTTGCTGCCACTATCATAGTAACCAGCAATGCCGATACGGGGCCCGGCACCCTACGGGAAGCACTTGCAGTAGCCGCAGCAAATGGTACAGCAACTGCCGACATTATTCAGTTTAATTTGCCGGGTAACCTGGTATCTGATCGTACTATCAGGTTAAAAAGCCAATTGCCGTTTATTACTTCAAATTTAACTATAGATGGTACTACCCAGCCAGGAATTGTATTTGGCGTTTCAAATGCAAGGGTTATTATAGAGCCCGAAACCTCGCCCGCTTATTTCAATGCCTTGAATATTAACGGCGAAGTAAATGCTGGCGGCGCGTCCGCAAAAAAAATAGCCATATATGGGCTGTACATCCGCAATTTCGCTAAAATTAACAGCCTGGCAACTGCCGATCTTAACCAGGGATCGGGCTTAATGATGCAGGGCGATGTAAGTGGGATTATTATAGGCGCACCTGGTAAAGGAAATGTTTTTTGCGGCAATATTAACGGAATTTATAACACCTCCTATTACTATGCAGCAGGCGCGTCGGATATCCAAATTCAAAGTAACATAATCGGTTTGCTTGACGACGGTTTTACCGCTGCCAGTAATTACACCGGTATCAACCTGAATTTAGATAAAGATGGTTTAATAGGCGGCACAGATGCCGGCATGGGCAATTTAATAGCGGCCAATGTCACCGGCATTAACATAACGCGGGCTTATTATTACGGCTTACCCAACACCGTCATCATACAAAACAACAAAATAGGAACCAATTATGCCGGCAAGGCCGATTTTAAAAACATCCCGCTTTTGCAGCAAAGCGCTTTCATTAAAGCTTATGGCATTAACGTTAATTCATCAAATACAACGGTAAACATCACCTCCAATTTAATATCGGGCCAGCGTTATTGCGGTATTTATATCGAAAACTCCACGTTTAAAATAACAGCAAATAAAATAGGAACAGATATTACCGGAACTAAAGACCTTGGCAATGGCGAGGGCATTCATGCCGGTACAGGTTCGTCTGGCACCATAGGCGGCGGTACCGCAGCAGACGCCAACTATATAGGATATAATTTTTATGGCATAGAAGCTTTAAACAGTACACATACGCTAATTACGCATAACAGCATTTTTTGTAACAGCGATTATGGTATCAGCGTTTTAAGCAATAGTTACCAGGTGCCATTTGTACAGGTGCTTAATTTTAGTGGCACAGCGGTATCAGGCACTGCCACGCCAAATTGTAATATCGAACTGTTTTTGTCGGATGATTGCGGCAATATATGCCAGGGTAAAACGTATATAGCCACTGTAAAATCAAACGGAAGTGGTGCATGGAGTTATTCGGGTACTTTTAGCAAGGCTGTTATTGCCACAGCTACGGATGCCAATATTAACACGTCGCCTTTTTCTTCATTGGTGATACAGGATAATGATTTGGTAGTTAAAAACTACACCTGCGCATACCAGGGCAGCGTAACTATACAGCAACCCCGTACCGGGCTTTTATTTCATTGGGATAAAAAAGAAACCAATGGGTCTTTAACATCAATTGGCAACACGCAAAATGTCAAAAATTTGTTGCCGGGCACCTACCAGTTAACCGTTCAATACCCGGGCGGATGTCAAAAAATAACGCAGCTGTTTGAGATAAAAGACCTGAGGATAAAAATACAGAACGTAATAGCGTCCACACCCCAGTGCCGCCAAAAATCGTTCCCGTTTGATGTGAATTTTACCGGCGGTACGGGCAACGTAACATTTGCCTGGAAAGATAAGACCGGGCAGGTAAAATCGACAGATAAGGCGGCCAACTTACCGGAGGGCACCTATACAGTTACCATTTACGACGAGGCCGGTTGCGCGGTTACCTCATCGCCGGCAATTACTATTAAAGCCAAACCTGGCCCCGATTATGACCTGTCGACCATGCAAGTTGCCCCTGCCCGTTGCGGAATAGCCGACGGCGGTATCAGTAATATAACCACTACAGTAGGTATTGGCACATTAACTTATAAATGGACAAATGCCACCGGAACAGTGGTAGCTACTACAAAAAACCTGGCCAAAGTTAAAGGAGGCTACTATACACTCACGTTGTATGACCAAAGCGAATGCAGCCCGTATTCGACGCCGCCCATTTTTATCGAGGAAACCAATTCTGTAAATATCAATGGAGGATCCATCACCCCGGCCAAATGTGGCGCCAATAACGGGGCAATAACAGGGGTATATGTTCAAAATGCCAATTTGTTTCAGTGGTACAACCCACAAGGCGCCCCGATTGCTACCAACCAAAGCAATTTAGATATTTTTGACCTGGCCGACGGTACTTATCGCCTCAATGCGGTTAATACAGTTACCAAATGCAGTAACGATGGATATTTTACTGTTAACAGGTTGGCACCCGAGGTGTTTACCATTAAAAGCCTGATAAGCACCCCCACCACTTGCGGATTAGATAACGGGGCGATTAACCTGGAGATTGAAGGAAAAATAATTCCCGCATCCTATCAATGGTTAAAGCAGGACGGCACTTTGATTGGCAGTTCGGCCAGTATAAGCGGATTAACCGCGGGCTTTTATACGCTTAATGTGACCGATAAATATGGTTGCCCAAGCGTGTTTGTAAACAATTTAGAAGTAAAGGTAACGCCACTATTGCAATTTTCGCCGCAGAATAACCCGGTTTCAAATCCCGATGAATGCGATCAGCTATTTGGGACTATTACCGGTGTTGAGGTTACAGGAGGTGTGCCCCCATACAAATACAGTTGGACCAATGCAAATAATGCCGTTGTTGGTACCGAAAAAGACCTTAAAAATATAGGCGAAGGAAACTACTCGCTAGTTGTTACCGATAATACCGCGTGCGCCATCCCGCTCACGCTTGAGCGTGCGGTTATCAATAATACGTTTACGCCCGATCCGCCTGTTGTTAATAACCAACGGATCTGCGATCCGGAAACAGTTACCATCAGCGTACAAAACCCGGTTGCGGGTACCTATAAATTGTATGCAGATTCGACATCTGCAACGCCACTTTTTACCAACACGACAGGTAAATTCACATTGTCTATTACCGAAACCAGTGATTTTTACATCAACTATAGCATTGGCAGCTGCGAAAGCAACCGCGTCCAAACCCATATTGAGGTGGTGCATGTAGATGTTAAAAAACCAAACTCATTTAGCCCCAATGGCGATGGCATAAATGATTACTGGAACATACAAGGCCTTGAGAAATTTCCGGGCTCGCTGGTACAGGTGTTTAACCGCTATGGTCAAAAGGTATTCGAATCTAAAGAGTATGCAACCGTTTTCGCCGGGAAATTCAACAATCAGTTGTTGCCGCCAGGCGTGTATTATTATATTATCAATTTAAATACGCCTTGTAGCCTGCTCTCGGGTAGTTTAACCATTATCAGGTAGGACAACTGTTGGATGTATGAAAGCGGTAAATCCTAAAGATTAATAACAATGCGTTGCAGGTACCTGTTTATCATATTGCTCACCTTATTTTGCCGGCAGGCAACAGCGGCGGTATTTGTAGTTACCAGCAACGCCGATAGCGGCCCGGGAACTTTGCGCGAGGCGTTGACTAAAGCTGCAGCCAATGGGAGTGCGGAGAAGGATTATGTTAATTTTAATTTGCCGGGTACGGGCGATGCCGGCCGCACAATTACTATCTCCAGTAAACTGCCGAACGTATCGTCAAATATGGTTATAGACGGAACTACTCAGCCCGGAGCTGCATTTGGAGTAAGTAATGCGAAAATTATTCTTCAGCCCGACAAGGTAAAAAACGAATTTAATGCACTCACCCTTACCGATGTGGATGGATTTGAATTATATGGTTTTTATATCCGAGATTTTGCTAATTACTTCACATGGTATTACTTAGGGAATGAAGAAACAAGCATTACCTCCGCTTTTTATGTCGAAACAAGTAAAAATATTCAGTTAGGTGCGCCGGGTAAAGGCAATATATTTACCAACGACGCCTACGTAATGTTAACGGCATGGGTTTCGTCAAAAACAGGACAGACATCTCCGGCCGGAATAGAAAACCTTAAAGTATTTTCAAACTTTATAGGTTTTGAGCCAGACGGAAAATCATATCGCGCAAAAACAATAAGCACATCAGCATTTGACATAACGGCCTGCAAAGGAAATATTGAATTTGGCGGCGATGATGTATCGCTGAGAAACTATTTTGGGTATGGCACCTCATACATTATGCATAAAGGCAATGGGGTGGAAACGGCGTTTGCCAGCACTATCAATATAAAAAACAACTACTTTAATTACGATGTAAACGGGCAGCCCATCACAAATTTATATCCTGAAGGCACCATATATACATTTTTGTTTGTAAATAATCCTAACAATGATTATCACAGCTACCCATACACTTACAATTTTATAAACAACAAAATTCAGTTTCCCTTGCAATTGTTAATGTATGAGGTTGGCGGAGATGTGACTTTACAGGGCAACGAAGAATTAATGGGGGTTGGACCTGTTGATGGCGGTGAGAAAAGAATAAATATAAACACCCAAGGAAAAATTTTAATAGGCGGTGACAAACCGGGACAAGGAAACATGATTTACGGATGCCAATTAGCTTTAGGCGGCCTTAAATCTACCATTTTAGATCATACCGGAATATATTGCGTAAAACTAAGGGATTACTATGATTGGGTATGGACAACCGGCGGTGAAGTATTTGATAAATTACCCAAGATAAATATTGATAAAATTACAACTTTGGGTGTATCCGGAACAGCCACTCCTCTATCTAAGGTAGAATTATATTGGGACGACGACTGCCACGATTGCCAACCCCAAACTTATTTTGCCACGGTATATGCGGATGCCAATGGCAAATGGGTTTACAATGGCGCAATCAAATCAGGTATAGTGGCATCCGCTACATTAAATGGTTTTACATCTATTTATACCATTTTGGCTATGGTTTATGATGTGAAGATAACACATAGCACATGTGGTTTAAAAAACGGCGCCGTCGATTTCGCATGGACCAATGCCGGGGCATATCAAATAACTAATGATAAGGGCATATTAATAGACGATAAGGCAAAGAGTACCGGTTTGGCGCCGGGAACATATACAATGAACGCAATAAATGGCACTTATTGTTCAAATAAATATCCGTTTACTATACTTGATGCAACTCCAAAAATAAATGACAGCCAAAAACAGTTAATTCCACCATCATGCGGTCAGGCATCGGGATCCTTTATAGGCTTATATCTTGAGAACGATGACGTGTTGCAGGAGCAAAGTGATGCTTACATCTATAAATGGACAAATGCTTTGGGCGAAACCGTAAGTAATAACCTGGATTTGACTGGTGTTAAATCAGGGAGTTATACACTTGAGGTATCTTATAAAAATACCTGCCCGGTAATTTATGGCCCGGTCATTCTTAAAAACGCCGCCGGGCCAAATATTGATGATTCAACACCCGCTATTACCAATACAACCTGCGGCGAATCAACAGGCTCCATAAAAAACATTATTGTTACCGGCGGCAGCGGCACCCGCCACTTTACCTGGAAGAACGCCCAACAGCAGGAAGTTGCCTATACACAAGACTTGGCTACCCAACCGGCAGGCAAATACACCCTACAGGTAACTGACGATACCCAGTGCGGCGTAATTTTTAGTAAGGAAATCGAAATAGCAGAAGTTAACGGCATAAGCATTACAGAATCGCTTAATTCCACATCACCTGCAAGTTGCGGCAAAGCAAACGGCGCGGCAACCGGCGTTACGGCAACCGGCGGAACTAAATATGAATGGCGCGATGCCCAGGGTAATTTGATGGGTAGTAACCTCGATTTAAAAAATGTACCTGCCGGAACTTACCAGCTCACGGTTTCAAATGATTATTGCCAGAAACAATCGCAGGTTTACCATGTCTTGGAACAGCCAGGCACTGTTTATCCGTCAACTTACACGGTAAAACACACACAGGCTTGTTATGCCAATACCAACGGATCATTATCGTTGACAGCCGATGCCCTTGTAAAATCGTATAGATGGGAAAATGATAAAAAGCAAAACGTTGGCACAAACGCCAACGCCTTAAGCTTGCCTGCGGGCAGTTATAAGCTTTACTTAACCGACCAAAACGGCTGCGAAAGTTATTACAACACGTACCAGGTAACGGAATTGCCGCAATTTAAAATAGCCGATTATGGACAAAAAACGGACGATAAATGTGGGTTAAAAGTAGGAGAGATAAAAAACGTTATAATAACGGGAGGGTTGCCGCCCTACACCTATAGTTGGACAAATGCCGCAGGCGAAGAAATTGGCCGTACAAACAGTATACAAAACCTTGCGATGGGCGATTACCAATTAAATGTGAAAGATGGCAGATGCGGAGATCTGGCGCAGGTTTTTCGTATAGAAGATATGCCTGTAGATATTAATGCCCCTTCGGCTTCCGATATCCAGATTTGTACCCCAGGCTATGCCCTGTTAGCGGTGACAGCCCCCGCAACAAATTTAACCTACCGATTATTTGATAAGGCTGATAGCGATTTGCCTTTAGACGAGCAGCCCAGCGGGCGCTTCGCGGTATCGGTACCATCAAACAGAAGCTTTTTTGTAAGTAGCGTAAGCGGCACTTGCGAAAGCCCAAAAACAGAAGTAAAAGTGTCGGTAGGCTTGTCTCCGCTCAGCATCGCCAACACCTTTACCCCAAACGGCGATGGCCATAACGATTACTGGAAGATCAGCAATGTCGAAAGCTACCCTGCAGCGGTAGTACAGGTATTTAACCGCAACGGCCAAAAGCTGTTTGAATCAAAAGGATATTCAACACCTTTTAACGGTACCTATAATGGTAAAGCTTTGCCTGTGGGCACCTACTACTATATCATCAACCTGAATAAAAACTGTAACCTGTTATCGGGCAGCTTAACTATTTTGAGGTAAGTCTGAGGTCAGGAGCCAGAGGTAGGAGGTCTGAAGGGAAAATACGTTGCACATTTCAATTCTCAGACCACAGATCACACACCACAGATCTTAGACCAGTTGCCTTAAATACATCTGGATGGTATTCTCCAATCCATAATATAACGCATCGCAAATAAGGGCGTGGCCTATGCTCACTTCATCCAAAGCAGGTATATTTTCGGCAAAGTATTTCAAATTATGCAGGTCAAGATCGTGCCCGGCGTTAATGCCCAGGCCAGCCTCATGTGCTACCTTTGCGGCTTCTATATATGGTGCTGTGGCCAGTTCTTTACCCTGGTGATAATGGGTAGCATAACCTTCTGTATAAAGCTCAATCCGGTCGGTTCCGGTTTTGGCGGCACCTTCAACCATTTTGGCAACCGGGTCAACAAAAATAGAAACCCGGATGCCCGCCTCTTTAAAAACGGCTATCATATCTGTTAAGTAATGATAGTTGGTGATAGTATCCCAACCATGGTTAGATGTTATTTGTCCTAATACATCGGGCACCAGCGTAACCTGCTCCGGTTTGTTGGCCAGCACCAGGTCAATAAATTTTTGTTCCTGGCAGTTGCCTTCTATATTAAACTCGGTAGTAACTATTTTTTTAAGGTCAAAAACGTCCTGGTAGCGGATGTGCCTTCCATCGGGCCGTGGATGTACAGTAATGCCCTGCGCGCCAAAACGTTCGCAATCTTTGGCAACCTGTACCAAATCGGGATTGTTTCCTCCCCTCGAATTACGCAGGGTAGCTATTTTATTGATATTGACAGATAAACGGGTCATGGCTATGTTACTTTTGCAATGGCAAATATCACCATTTACTTAAAAACACCCGAAAGTATTTTAGGATTGATTTATTTGAAAATTAATTATGAAGCTCCTGAAATTATTCTACTTGATTCAAGATCGCTCCGTTTTTTATAAAGCACAAATCCTCCGTTTTTGCCGGAGGGTTGGTAACCCGTCGGAAAATTCCAAGAAGCCTGTTGTAATATGATAATAATCCATGTTTTAACTGAATTTGAAGCTGAAATAAGGATTAAAATTATAAATATGGCAATGTTCTAAAAAATAGTTGATAATGTTTGAATATCTAATTGAGAAGCTGTATTTTAGTTGGAAAATCAGAGAACAAGCTATTCACCTGCAAATATTGAATGTGAATAGCTTGTTCTTATGATTGGCCTGGTCAATGTTGATCGGGCTTGCTTACTAACCTTATCATATCATATACTACTTCCCCGAATGGTAACACCTGTCGACGAGAGTTTGTAATGCTATGTCGAAATTGATGGTGTATGACTAAACTTTTACTTTCACTAGTATTTTTTACATATTGTTGCTTTTTTGCCTGCGAATCGTTTGCGCAGACTGCCGACACCCTGAAAAATATGAAGTCTGGTGTTTTAAATGTGAAAGCCTCCGACGGCTTAAGTTTAAAACCGGTCTCCGATGTGAAGCAACTTAAGCAACCAGTTACCAGAGCCGTGAATCAGGCCAGAAGCAAACTGGGGAAAAAACTAAGCGGGTTAAAAAAATCACCTGTTGATTTTAACCTCATTCTTGGCGAGGGACTGAGATATAACCCCGTCCCTGTTTATCCGGCGATAAACAATAGCCGGAGCTTTTTGAATATACTGAGTGTTCAGGGTAATATAAACCTTTACGGCATTCCCATCAATGTTAACTATTCCACAGACAGGGCTTCCGCCTACGGTACCTCCAATCCCTATAATGACCTGTTTAAGTTTGACTATCAACCGAACCAATTCAATGCGCTTTTTCAAAGTGAGCTTCAGCAATATGTAGATCTGCGAAGGGCAGCCCTTGACGGGCGGAACCTGACTGGTTATACCCGCAAGGAGATTTCGTATGAAATAAATGCGCACAAAGGTGATTTGGCAGTAGAGGCTGAAAACTCGTTATTATCCAATTATTTAAACGATGCCGAAAAGCTTAATGCGCTTTTGTTGCTGGATAAAGCGCAGATTAAGGCGAAACTTTGGGAGGAACTTACGCGAGAGGTACCTCTGATAACGACGCCCCAGAAGTTATCGCCCGGTTCCATAAGGATGTTGTCTGCTGACAGCCTGGAAGACAGTATATTACAAAAACTGAGCTCCAAAAAAACTGAGCTGCAGCTATTCGCTGATAATGCAAAGTTATCCGGCTATTTCGGCGATGCTTCGAATTTGTCAAAACTCCGTTTGATGAACGAGGACCAGATTACAGAAAAAATTATTGCTTTAAGCGACAGCAGCCTGTCTGCTGTCAGGAAGGATTCGATAAGTGCTGAAACCGCCCGGCAGCTTGCCCGGCGTGTGATGGTTTCTGTAAGGCAGGAGAATAATAGCGGATGGTCCGGTGCTTTAAAAGATGCCCAAAATGATCTTGATAGGAAATTAGAGGCTATAGCACCCGGCAGTAAAATAGTCGGAGCCCCCGTCGATATTAAAAGGAGGGCGATGACCGAAGCAGAAAAGATTCAATTGAATGACGATATAGACAACGTTGCAGAAACAATAACCGGAATAAAGGAAGGACTGACCAGCAAAGGAATGGAAGTAAAGAAAATGCTCCTTATGCAAAAATATATGGAGACCGGCGGTGTTGGGTTTTCCCCGGAATCTGCGAATGTTTTTTTGTCTCAGCAGCCAAAGGGAGCATTTCAACAGGTATTTTCGCGCCTCGGCGCTTTAAAGGTCGGCGCATTCAGCAATCAGCCCTCGGGCGCCGTGCAGGATAAGGACTTGTTTATGAAAGGAGGCAACGTCACTATAAAAAGCGGCGGAATTCCTATCACTTTTGGTTACGGATCTGTAAACGATTTGTCTTCGTCAAAAGACAATCAGTTTCAAAATTCCGTATATAATCAGCCGCGCAATATAACTTATATCGGAGCAGAGCTGAAACGCGCTGGGGCTGGTAATTTGAGTTTGTCTGTTATCAGCGCGCAAAGCCGCAATGGCGGTAATAGTCTTTACGCTACACCGGCCATATCATCCAATAACGTAGCAATAACCCTTTCAAAAAAACTGGCATTAGGTAAGCTGGGCGATTTCGGCTTTGATGTTTCCAAATCAAGTACCGTATATAGTAACAAGTACCAGGTGGGTGCTGAAGCAGTGCTTGACCAAAAGGGAGGGCTTAATTATAACCTCAGCAATGACCTGTTTCAGTCGCTATCCTTTGGTGTCGACCACCACCAGGACTTTGAAAGTATCGGCGCTTCAGATAATGTTTATTTTAAATATTCCGGTATGGGATATCAAAATCCGGCCACCAATGGTTTCGGCGGCGCGAAAATGAAATTCGGCGGCAACATTCGTAAATCATTTGACAATAACAAACTGATTGTAAATATGCGTTCGGACATCACCAATATGCCTATCAGTTATACATCCAGCGACAGGTGGAAAAATTACCAGTTTCAGCTGGAAAGCCGGTATCAGCTGAATAAAAAAGTAAACCTGAGCCTTAAATACATTACTAATGGCACAGGTAAACAAATAGATGGGGTAAATTCTTCGGTATACTCGTTTCAAAAAATTCAATTTGACGGCAACGCATCATACAAGATAGGAAAGTACCGGTCAGTAAGCCACTTTACCATTGGCGATCAGGCGATCACTAATAGCTTCGCCCCTCAATCCGGGTCTGCCATCAATATTCCGGCAGCTTCGGGCGCTACTACCAACGGTAACCAGGCATCACGAAATGGGGCAAACCTGCTCATTTTTAATTATACTCAAAGTCTGATCATACACCAGAATGTGCTTACAGCTAATGTTTTTGTAAACCGAGAATTAACCGGTTATAAACTGATTGGTAATTTGCTGAATTCGGATATCGCATACCAGTTTTTGCTGTTGAATAAATTAAATATCTCGTCCGGTATAACCTACCTTGATAACGCGGGCATCGCGAGGCAGGCAGGTATACGCGAGAGTATCAGCCTGATGGCTGGTAGTCGCTTTAACATAGAAACTTTTGTGGATATCCGGAAAAACATCATTCGCCCCCTATACCCGGACCTATATGCTAATTACAGGGCCCAATTAAGTATTTTTTACAGAATAAGTCATTAACATGAGATTACGTTTAACCCTGCTTCTGTTTCTTTTTTCGGCATCCGCATTTGGGCAGGTAAGCTTTTTATTTGTGCCGGAAGTATATGGCAGAAAGCCTGACGGCTTATTCAACTGCCGTATTATCAATTCCGGTGCTACCCAAAACGGTTATCTAACCATAACAGTAACGGAACGTAAAGGAGGGATAATCTGCCAGGTGCGCACAGCGGAATTTAGCGTGTTACCCGGCAGCAATCCCATACCCGTATCGGCAACAAGGGCTGCTTCAGTCAATTTTGCCTCAAACCGGCTCGGCCAGCTTACGGCAGCAAGCCGCTCGTTTCCCGAAGGCGATTATGACTATTGTTTTGCCTTGAATTACGTTCATAGCGACAATCCTCCCGAAGAACAATGTTTCTCCTATACGTTGGCGCCATTTGCAGAACTTAATCTGATCGATCCTTATAACAAAGATAAGATATGTGACAAACGGCCGCTGCTTACCTGGGAGCCGCTTATTCCTGGTGTTCCGGGATCATATTACCAGTTGGTGCTTACCGAAATACAAAAAGGGCAAAGCGCAACGGAGGCTATGAATTATAATTTGCCGCTAATTAATCAGAGTAACATCTTATCACCTATTTTACCTTATCCTTCTATTGCCCAGGAGTTGGTTAACAAAAAAAGATATGCCTGGCAGGTAACTGCATACAAGGACCAAACCATTCTTAACCGGTCGGATATATGGGAGTTCGTGGTTGACTGCCGTGACACGGTAAAGGCCGATTCTGTCATCGGGGGCTACCGTAGCATTGACGACCTTTCAAAAGGTAATTATTATATAGCCAAGGGAAAAATTCGTTTTGCATTGGTTAACCCCTACCAGCAGCAACAATTGAAATACAAAATAAATCCGCTTGACGACCCGTCAAAAGTTATTAAGGGGCTGCCGGCTATAAAGCTGTTGAACGGCGATAATACTATAACTATCGACCTTTCTGCTAATAATCGTTTTAAAGCAGGTAAATATTATGTACTGTCCGTTTGGTTACCCGACGGAGCGGTTAAGAACCTAAGATTTTTATATGAACAGGAATAGACAGCTAAGTTTACTGGCGGGCCTTTTATCGCTGCAATTATACGCATGCAAGGACAGGGATTTCAAAGAGATAAGTAACGGGGATGTCCGCATCCAGCTTACACGCCTTAAAGGGGCTAATCAGAATGACGGCTCCGGTTTCAAATTCAGGCTTTTGCCATCAAGAAGTTTTGCCGCCGCGCACCAGCTTCGTACCGAAAATTTCTGGTACCATATGGATAGTTGCTTTTATACAGAGAAGGATGGCGTTAAAACATATGTAGCTATGGTACAGCCCATAGCCAACGGCGTTAAAGACAACTTCGAATACCTGCTGCAATTTGACCCGGAAATGGCGGCGGCAAGTGACTCGGTACGGCTGGTGTATTATGATAAATATATCACCAGGCAACATTATACATTTAATATTCAGCTATAAATATAGTTCACGCATGAAGTACAGGTTCTCCAAACGTAAAAAAATCGCTTTGTTTCTACTCCTGATCTGGACGGCGCAGGTTGTTTGCCCGCCGGTGGTGCAAGCCCTTACTTCCGGTCCGGTACAGCCTGAAGTGCAGGGCTTCAGCCCTGCGGGCGTTTCGGATATGGTTGATTTGAAAACAGGTGATATGAAATATAATATCCCGTTACTGGATATTGATGGCTACCCGATCAACCTTAATTATCAGTCGGGTATGGGTATGGAAGATGAGGCCAGTTGGGTTGGTTTTGGATGGAATCTGAACATGGGAAGCATCAACAGGCAGGTCAGAGGACTTCCTGATGATATGAAAGGCGACCCAGTTATTACAGAACACTATACCAAACCGAAGGTTACGGTAAGTGCCAAAGGGCGGGTTAAAAGCGAGATAGGCGGCTCTTATGTTGGCCTGGACGGTACGTTATCTGTTGGCATGTTCAGTGATAATTATACGGGTATTGGTGCTGAACTTGGCGTAAACGCGGGTATTTCTGTTTCAATAGGTAATGACGGGCCACTTACTGCGGGCCTGGGTGCTGGTATTCTGTCCAGTACGGCAACCGGCGTCGACGTGACACCTTATGCTAACCTCGGGGTTAAAACCAGCTCTGATCATAATATCACTACAAATGCCGGACTTTCAGCCAGCCTCGGTTATAATTCCCGTTCCGGTTTGAAATCCAAATCACTTGGCGCGTCTTTCGGTATGACATTAAAACAGATTAACCAAATAGACGATTTTACTAGCTCATTTTCTTCGAATGTGGCAGGGTCATCCATTTCGTATAACACGGAGCCTATTTTGCCAAAAATCTCTTTCCCCTATAAGTCCACTTACGGATCATTTAGTTTGGATGTTGGCGCCTCGGCTTATGTTTTTTTTAGCGGAATCGGGGGAACCGGTTCTTTGGCTATACGGGAAGTCGCCAGTCCATCAAACACCAACGGAGCCTATGGGTTTCTATATGCCGATCAGGGTAAGGCTCGCCCCGATGCTGTTATGGATTTTATCAGGGAAAAGGAGAATCCCATTATCCCGGAATTGCCTAACCTGGCTTTGCCGGTGAGTACGCCCGATCTTTTTACATTTACCAGCCAGGCCGGGAGCGGCGAGTTCAGGCTTTACCGTGAGGGTACCGGCGCTTATTTTGACAACGAAGTTTCGGATAAAAATACCAATACCACCCTGGGATTTGATTATGGTTATGGCCTGTATTTTCATGGAGGTGTAACCGAATATCACCAGAAGACAACCAACACGACCCGCAAATGGACCGCTAATAACCAATATATCGCCAAAGGGGATTTCCAGGCTGTCTCTGCTACACACCCGGAGTATCAACATGTCGGATTTCGTGTGGTAGGTGAAAAAACGCTGGAAGACCCAACCCCCGCCTATAAACAGAACGGCGCGGACCCGCTTGCGGTGGAAATTGGCAGCACCAATGCGCTTAATAAATTTTCCGCCCAAACCACTACTTTGGGGGCCCCGATCGAAAAACAAAAGCGACAGCTGCAGCATACGTCGATATCATACCTTACAGCTTTGGAAGCAAGCCAAAAGGGATTGGACAAGAAAATTATTTCATACTTGCCCAATATCTATAACGCCGCGGTACCTTTTCAGCCGCCAGCAAACCACAAACCGGTTGTTGACCCGGCAGGAGGCACAATACAAAGAAATTCAGGTTTGAGGCTAGCCCATCATTTGTCAGAAATGACGGTTACCGATGGCCAGGGGAAAAGGATGGTATACGGCCTCCCCGTCTACAATAATTTTGAGCAGGACTACAGTTTTGCTATTGGTTCGGGATACACCCGTGCCGGTGGTAATTTAGACCAGGTTTCAATGGATCCGCTGACTACGACAAAAGCTTCGCTGGGAAAAAATAAGGGTATAGATAATTATTACCACCTGGATTCGCACCCGGCCTACGCGTCAAGCTTTTTGCTGACGGCCATTCTTTCACCGGATTATGTGGATATGACCCAGGACGGGATCACGGCCGATGACCTGGGAACGGCGCTTAAATTTAATTATTCAAAAGCTACCGATCATTACCAATGGAGGACTCCTTACACCAATGCCACTATAAACCGTTGCCTGCTGGCAGATAAGGACGACGATAAGGCGAGTATAGTGTATGGAGATAAAGAATTGTGGTACGCCAATTCCGTAGAATCGAAGACAAAGATAGCGTACTTTATTACTGAAGACCGGTTTGATGGCCTCGGGGTCAATGGTTTTGCCGGGGGACAGAATAAAACAGTGCGCCAAAAAAGGTTGAAAGAAATCAGGTTATACTCCAGGGCGGATATGTCAAAGCCGATTAAGGTCGTAGTATTTGATTATGATTACTCTACCTGTCCGCAATTGCCCAATTCAGATGCGCCGGCAACACAAGGAAAGCTTACGCTTAAATCGGTTCATTTTGAATACGGCGGTGTAACCAAAGGAAAATATTTCCCCTATAAGTTTACCTACAACAGCACTTATGCGAATATCACAACGGGTACACCATTGCCGGTTAATTATATTTCGGGCAGCGCCGACCGGTGGGGCATGCACCGTGAAGCCGGCGATCTTGCACCCATTGGCACAACAAACGAAGAATTTCCTTATACCATCCAAAACTATTTCAGGGATCCCGCCAAAGTGCTCGTAAGTGCCAATTCAGCGGCAGGCCTTTTCCAACTCTCCAGCATCGCTTTGCCAACCGGGGGTACTATTAATGTAACTTATGAGTCCGATGACTATGCCTACGTGCAGGATAAACAGGCCATGATCATGGCGCCGGTTGCCGGCCTTGTCAATGGCACAGGACCCAATGCCAAGCCAGGCCTCGTAGATGCCGATGGCTTTACCATGAACCTCGCGAATGAAACGGGGGGGGCCGGCGATGCCACAGAATACTTCAAAAATAAATACCTGAATGGTTCGCCCTACATCTACACCAAATTCTCGGTCAAAATAGCCAATAATAACAGCGCTCAAAGTACCGATATTAACCAACAATACGATTTTGTGCCCAGTTACAGCAAAATTCAGTCGGTCACGATCTCTACCGATGGGGTAGCTACTATAAAGCTGGAGAAACATGACGAAAGCGGGGTTAAAGCCAACCCCATCATCTTTTCGGCCTGGCAACGTATAAAAGAGGAGTATCCAAGATATGCATATTCCGGTTTTGACAGGCGGGTTGGCGGCGGCCTTCTCCAAAATGCCGAAAGCGCGGTGATGGCTATGGTGTCTACTTTTGCGAACCTCAGCGAATTGAAAGAAAACTTTTATCAGAAAGCCAGCCGAAAATATTACAGCAACATCATCAGGCCGAACATGAACTTTGCAAGGATTGTGAAGCCCGATGGTTTTAAACTGGGTGGCGGTTCAAGGGTCAATAAAATAATGATTACCGATGCCTGGAATGCGATGGGAGGGTCCACTGATGCCCAGACACGTTCCTATGGGCAGGGATATACCTACACAATGCAGGAGGGTACCGTTACGAAAAGCAGCGGTGTAGCAAGCTATGAGCCTTCGGTTGGTAACGACGAAAATCCATTAAAGCAGCCGGTTTTTTATACACAGCAAATAAGAGCCGGGATTGATAATGTATTTAACCTCGACGAGCCTTTCGGAGAGTCATTTTTCCCGGCACCGCAGGTAGTTTACAGCAAGGTAACAGTGACAGATCTTGATCCATCCGGCAACCCGTATCCGTTAGCCATCCCGGGGCCGACTGGTTACCAGGTAAGTGAGTTTTATACTGCGAAAGATTATCCCGTTTTCGTCTCGGTGTCACCGATGCAGAAGTTTCAGTATAAACCACCTTCCAAAAGTAGCGTGATTGAGTCCAGCGCGATCGACGAGCTGACGCTCTCGCAGGGATATGCCATAGAATTGAACGATATGCATGGGAAACCTAAAGCCACGCATAATTACAATCAGGCCGGGGTGGAGATTGCATCCGAAACGAGCTATTATTATGGGACGTCAACCAAAACCGTGCCGATGAAGCTAAAAAATGAAGTTACAATAGTCAAAAAAGACGGATCTGTAGAACAGAATAAAGTGATTGGCAGGGATATCGAATTTTTTACCGATTTCAGGGAACAGGAATCGACCAACGACGGCCAAACTTATAATGTTGGTGTTGATGTGGTTCCTGCGTTTAATATCCCATTGCCTATCCCACATTTTCCGGTTAATAATAATTCGGAGTATAAACTGTTCCGCTCGGCCTGCGCTGTAAAGGTTACCCAAACTTTTGGAATTATCGACAGCGTTGTCAAAGTGGTGAACGGCTCACATATCCGTACGGAAAACCTGGCCTTTGACGGTGCAACCGGGCAGCCTGTGGTAACACGGACACAAAACGAATTTAACCAGGATATCTATTCGCTTAGTATTCCGGCTTATTGGGCCTACAAGGGCATGGGGCCTGCTTGTCAAAATGCAGGTATGATGATCTCCGGTGTAACTACCGCAGCCTTTGGCGTACTAGCTTCTAATATGTCGTCCTACCTGCAAAAAGGTGACGAAGTGCTCGATCTTGCCACTGGAAAGCCCTATTGGGTGGTTCAGCAGGATATTGCGGATTTTTTGCCGCCGCCGGTATTGGTAGCACACTATTATGTGAACGTTCTCATGGACCAATATGGGGAATTCTTAGCTAACGCTAATATCAATGTAAAAGTAGTCCGTTCCGGTTTTCGTAATATGTTAGAGGCTGATGTGAGCAACATGGTCATGTTGCAAAACCCCATTATATCTTCAGGTGGGGGCTTCCGCCTTGCCATAGATAGTAATACTCCGGATCTTACCTCCTATAAGGTGATTAATGCCTCTGCCAAAACATACGATGAAAACTGGTCGACAATGCCGCCTGATATCCATCCTGTGCCCAATAATACGCCTTATGATCTAAACGTGTATTTTGGGACGCAGAACTCCCCCAACGGGAACCAAAACGTTTATATCGATCAGCAGGCCTATACAACTGGTCCTATTAGCCTGTTCTATGGCCACCGGGAGTCGATGAATATGATCGGCGGAAGCACGAGTCAGCCCCTGTACACCCCGAACGATAATAACATAATGGGCATATTCGCGCCCTACTATATCGATACTGAAGGAGATTATTACATTGGGTATGACTCGGAACCAAAATTATATTTCAGTTTGGATAGCAATTGCGATTTTAACAGCTGGTATGTCCAGGGCTCGTACAGCACAGCAACTCAGCGTAACTGGAATATGAAAAAGGAGCACCTGCTGCAAGGCTGGCATAATATGCGTATCGAATTGACCTATAGCGACGCCAACCATGACAACCGGCCAAATGGGGCAGCTATCGAGATTTATAAGAACACGGCATCTGAGCTGTATATCGCAGGCATGAATAACGGGCAGGGCCTGAACGTCGTATTCAGTACCAAAAACCTGATTCAAAACCCGTCGGTTGTTGTGTATACCAAGCAGGCGATTGCTACGGCCCCTTATACCCAATACTTTTATAATTACCAGTATAATGATTTGCAGCACACGGTGTATTCGCCGTGTACCATAGCGCCAACCGCGATAAACCCATACCTTTTTGGTTTTGTGGGAAATTGGCGGCCTTATCAGAGCCTCGTGTTTCAGCAACAAAGAAATTATGCCAGTATTCTTACCCAAAACTCTTCCGTTGTTAATGTGAAATCGGCAGGTTTTATTAATAATATTTATTCCTATTGGACACCTTCTGGACAAAATGACTGGGTTATTACCAATTCAATAGCCTCGTGGATTGTGGCCAATACGGTTACTTTATACGACAAATACGGACAGGAGTCAGAAAATAAAGATGCACTCAAACGCTTCAGCGCAGCGAAATTTGATTTCAACGGAGAGTTTCCCGGTGCAGTGGCCAGCAATGCTAAAAACAGGGATATTTATGCCAATAGCTTTGAAGACACGCAGTTTTTGCCGGGCACTATCATTTACGCCGACCAAAAACCCAATGAGTTCGCGCTTTCTTCTAATCTCCGTTATATTAATACTATCGTTCAAAATAATTTTTCGCACACGGGTAATTCGGGTATTGCCGTTACCGCTGACTCCATCGGCATTAAGACGAATACTTTTAGTGTTGAACAAAAAACACAGGACTATCTTGACATGGATTTAACCCGGCATTTTGTAAAATCAACCAGGATAGGTTTATATCCCAACGGTTTTGAGCCAACAAACGGTAAAGATTACCTGGTTGATGTTTGGGTGAAAGATTCTGAACCAACGAAGAAAACTGCCAACCTGAGCCTTTACTTGAATGGCACCCTGCAGGCAGCAATGGTATGTAAAGCGGTGGTGGAAGACTGGAAATTGCTGGAAGGGAAATTCAGCCTTAAAGGTTTTATTAACCCAAACCCGGTTAACATTACATTTTATCCGTTAACAACCAGCACCATTTATCTTGACGATTTGCGCATCCACCCGATGGATTCGCATATGAAAACCTACAGTTATGATGCGACAACGCTACGCCTGATGGCAGAACTGGATGAAAACGCCTTCGCCACATTGTATGAATATGATAGCGAAGGCTTATTGACCAGGGTGAAAAAGGAAACAGAACGCGGTATCATGACTATCAAAGAAAGCCGTTCATCACAGAAAAAAGGAATCCCATTTGTACAATGAAAAAGTTGAAAATATCCTATAAGATAATTCTGACGGGTACAGCGCTAATGCTGGTTGCGGGGTTTGCCGCAGCATGGCGGGTAAAGCAGCAAACAACAAAGCAGCCGTTAAAAATTGCTGCTATTAAACCCGCCATAGCAGTTAATTATGACCATGCCTTGCTGGATACATTCCGCAAAGTATCGGCCTTGATGGACCTGCAGCACTTGCCAAGTACCTACAGCGGCACATTAAATATAACAGACAAAGGAGACAGCACCCGCAGCGTTTCGCTGGTGCCGTTCCTGTTTAGCTGTAGGGGTAATGATTGTTACTACCGTTACGGGAATACAGAAACATTGAACGCCGGTGGCTATTACCTGTACATTGACCGCGACCGTAAGAAAGTACTGGTTGGGGCGCAAAAGTCAGTGGCGGTTTTGGGTTTTGGCGGTATCGCCGAACTAAAAATGGATATGGTAAATGAACACTACCAGCTTAGCCATTCGGTTACCGGGAAGTTTAAGACCATCCGTTTTGTAAATGAACGGCACGTTGCCTGCCGCGAGTATGCGTTAAGTTACGATACGGCCGAGATGAAGATTAAAAGGATTTATGTCAGGCTTACCGATCCTAACGCGTTAACAGATAGGAAAAGAGGACAAATCATCGATATTCATTTTACTGAATGGTTTACAGGCGCCGATATCGGGCACTTTTTAAACGTCAAAGATGTTATCGAGGTGGCCGGGGACAATATCACCCTGCAAAAAAAATACAGCTCATACCAAGTCATCAGCATTCATTGATTAACTATGATCAAACCTATCACTAAAGCATTTTTTATTCTGCACCTGGCCCTGCTTATTTTTGCGGCTCCAAAAGCATTTGCATCTATTGAAGATAGCCATGATCATGCATTTGGCCCGTTCAACACCACACTTCATTTAAATGATCAGCAGTTTGGAACGGCAGGTTTTACAGGCATAACCTACCGCTCAGTTAAAGGGGCTGTATCTTTACGTATCCATGATGATGTGGCGCTTACAGCGGCGTTCTCCTATTATGTAACCCTCAGCATTAAATGCTATACCGATCCTTTAAACCCAAATACGGTAACCAAAACGCTTACCCCGCAATTAATTGTAAGGTATGACCCCGCTGCCGGCACTCCATACCAGGCTGTTGCTACATACAACATGCCAACCGATCAGAATATTTACAAGGCCGATATTTCGGTTACCGCCCAGGGGCCGGTTTTGGGGGAGAGTGCCCCTGCAAGCGCCGGTATAATTGAACTGTCGGGGACGCTGACTTTTGATAAGATTTACCCGTTTAACCCAACTGCTGATATCCCTCTTGCGGTGGTGGGTACATTTAACAATACTTCGACTAACACGGCTTCGACAATGTTGCAATTGTCCTGGGACTTTGTGCAGGGTGCAGAAGAATATGACCTGGAATGGACCACTGTTGACGCCGGTGATCCCAACGAGTCCATTGCGCTGGCGCTTGTTAATAACAACAACGCCGGGCTGGTATTGCAAGCCTATAAATTGTTTAAGAATAATGCCACAAGGATTACCATCCAAAACCAGCACCAGTACAATATTTCGCTGAGTTTTAACGACGATTACCTGGTAGCCCGGGTAAGGCAGGTACAATATAGTGTTGATGGCGTAAGGTTGTTAGGCGACTGGAGCTATCATATGGCCTCGGGAAACGCCGCCTGGAAAATAGACCAGCTTTGGCACTCTGATAAATTGAACTGGCAATATTCGGCCTCTTATGCCGAGGAAGGCAAGAAGAAAGAAGTAGTCAGTTATTTTGACGGCACCCTGCGTAACAGACAGACGGTTACCCTTAATAACTCGGATAATGTACCTGTAGTGCAGGAGAACGTTTATGATAACTTCGGCCGTCCGATGGGCAGTATCCTGCCTGCCCCGGTGAAAGACATAACCGTTCCCTACCTGCATTATTTCCCGGCTTTAAATGTGAATAGCCAGAGTAAGCCCTATAGCTATACAGATATTATCGGCTCGGGCAGTTTATCCTGTGAGGTGATACCGGGCATCTTAAAAAATACTATTGGTACAAGTAAATATTACTCTTCCAATAATAACGATTTTATCAACTCTTTGGATCTTAACGAGAAAAACAAATATATACCCGATGCCCAGGGATATCCTATTGCCGTAACCCAGTACACGGCCGATAACACCGGCCGCATTAGCTTGCAGGGTGGGGTAGGGAAGGCTTTTCAGCCCGGCCTTACTACGGGCTATCCAAGCCATACCACCAAATATTTTTACAGCAAACCCGATCAGTGGGAACTTGACCAGTTGTTTGGCAACGATGTAGGCTATGCCGAGCATTATTCAAAAAATACGGTCATCGATCCTAATAACCAGATCAGTATAACATATCAGAATGCATCGGGCAAAACCATTGCCACGGCGTTGGCAGGTTCGCCGCCGCCGGGGATGGATTCGCTGGTATCTAAAGTACCCATAAGGTACCGCACCAGCCGGATCCTGGACCCTAAGGATTTTGTTTTCGACAATGCCTCGCTTAAACTTAGCGCATCGACAACTTATGCCGTAACCGCAACCGGGCCCGATACCCTCACCGTTAATGCCGAGCAGCTGATTTATAACTTTACGCAGGGCCCGGTAACCGTATGCAGCAATTGTCTGTATGATCTTAACCTGAAGGTGGTTAATGCCTGTAACCCAACGGTGCCGGTTTACACCTCGACCCTTGTTGTGGGTAAAATCGACACTTCCTGTACGGCCAATAGCGGTTTTAACAGGATTATCCCACTGAATTTTGATATTGTAGGCGAGTATTATGTGAGCGCCGAACTCGTATTGTCAAAAACGGCCATGGAAAATTACCTGGGAAAGTATATTACCAAGGGACAGGCGGGTGGCGTGATTTTTAAGGACTGGCATTTTGTATGGCCTTACCTTAACAAAATTGATTTTCTTGGTCTTTTTTCGGATTGTACCGTGCTTGCCAAACTATTGGGCAGCTATCCCGATTTTAAGGCGATGTTTGATAACAAGCTTACCAGCCTGGGCATCAACCTTGCCTCGCTTAGTACAACCGAAGCTGCTGATTACAATACCTGGCTTTCAGCAAAATATGCCCTGTTATGGGGCCTTGGCCAGGCCTGTATCCCGGCGCCCTGCGACGGCGTAAAAAGCGTCATGCTGCGTGATGTATCTCCCGGAGGCCAATATGCCTTATTTGACCAGGCAGGTGCAGCCCTGGAAGCCAGCACCAATGTGGTGAGCCAGAATTGGCGAACCGTGTTCCCTGTAAAACCGGCAACAGACGCTGCTTACCTGGCCCATACCTTCACTAAGGCTGATGGATCCGTTTCATCGGCCAATGACGCAGTTACCCAATTAACAGATATTGTTACCTATTGGAACCGCGACTGGGCCGATGGCTTTTTGGCTTATCACCCCGAATATTGCAAATACATTTTTTGTACCACCAAAAGCACAAAGGGCTGGGATGATATTGTAAAAGGTTATGCCATTAAACTGGCCGCCGATGTCAAGAATCTGCCGGGCGCCAGTACAAGTACCACCTATGATTATAACAATGCTTCCTGGCTGTTAGCTATCGATCCGTTTTTTACCGGCAGCGGTGCTGGCGTAGGTTCTTACTCCGCCATGCAGGCAGACCTGAACAATTACAGCAATGCCGTATTAGGTTATACCCAAAGCACCAAAAGCCTTACCCAGTTTGTCGACTTTACGTTATACTGCAACCAAAATTGCACAGGAACTCAAACAGCATCCAATAATTGCTGGGATAACTGTTCGGCAGTAAGCTGCCGTATCCCGTACCGCGATTTTGAAACCTATAAAAACTTTTACTTTCAGCTGAAGGAAAAATACTACGACATTGTACGCAGCCAAACTACCTGTCCGGGTGTTTGCCCTATAGGGCAGCTTTATACCCCTGCCCCGGCTGCCACATGTGCCGGCACAGACGATTTCTCAATTTCGTTAACAACCGATTCAGCCGGGCTTGCTTCCACCCATTGTGATAGTACCAAACAATCGGTAACTGTTAAATATAACCGGGGCACGGTAAGCACGGCTACTTATGTTTACCTGTTTACATCGCCGGAGTATGCTTCATCGGTACCCACAAGTTTAAACTTTCCGATAAATACCACCGAACAATCGTTTTGTATTCCTAAAAATGTTCCTTTAAGTGCGATACAAATAAAGGCTGTAAATTGTACAGGTACCGCGCCACCGGCCTATGTTCCGTCTGGTCAGGTTACCGTTCCTGACGGAGATTATGTGCAGCATCCGGTAAGTGTAGCAACGCCGTTTACACCGGTTGCCAGTAGCGATATATCTGGTTTGAGCACCCCTGTTTATACAGGTAATAGCGGTAGTTCGTTTATCGGCAATAATGTAGAATTTTTTGTAATGTCGCAGTTGCCGTTTTGCCCCAACAGAACAAATTATGTTTACCAGTATAAAGAATATTCTGATGGTACCCACGTATTTTATTATATTTATTTAGATCCAGTGAAACGTAAAGGGACGGCCTTTATCCCCTACAAAGCCGGTCAAACCCTAAGTATCACGGGCGCGTCTTTCGCATGTCCTGAAGGATGGACGCCGCCACCAACCTGCACGGAAGCCTACCTTTACAAGACGTCCCGCTTTGATTTTGTAACAAAAACCAACCCATATTCTTCCGATGTCAATGTTTCCTATTCGCAAAGCGACGCACAGCTTAACAAACTTATAAAAGGTAATTGCGATGCGCAGGCCGACAGGTGGATGATGATGCTGGATACGGGTATTAATACGGCAGGCAAGCAGGCAAGCAAAGACGCCTTGCGGACTGCATTAGTAAAGTTTTGCGCAGATAATGGCGATAGGGGACATATTTATGGCGCGAGTACAACAGTTAAGGCTAATACTGACGCTACCACAAATCCCGATTATCCCAATACCGACTTTGCCGGCGTTATCAAAAATACTCTCGGCATCAGCACATTAACCCCACAGCTTAATCCCTGGCTTTTTGATGGTCCAGGCCCGTTTAATGTGAAGCCACAGGTTGCCGCCAAGGTTATTTCCCGCAGTGAGCCATCTATTGTTGTGATGTTGGGCACGCTTCTTAACGAACAATCAAGTGCTAATTATCCAGGAACATTGTACGACTACATGGTGCATAAATATGGGGCAGTTTCCATGGCTGACTTTCCGCCTGGCGACCTTGATACGCTTGAAATGGCTACGCAATCATGCGGGTTCCTGCTTAAAAAAGATATTACGCTACCGGTATTTTTACAACAGGGCTTTTACGGGGCTATTACCGGCACGCAGTTTGATGCGGCGTTAACTACGTTGCAAGCATCAGTACCGGGCATTCAAACAAGCGACAAATACAACCTGGTTTTGGGCAATTATATGAACCAGCTTTGGGGCTTTTCATTAGGCTACTCTGCCTGGGCCGATTTCAGGGATAGCCATACTTCATCATCTATTCTTACCAATTCGCCCGCCTTTGGCAAGGTAACGCCCGACAAATTTGCAGATTTAAAAAATCACATCACTGTGGCCGTGTCAAACGGCGAGCAGGAGTACAGCGCCTATATGGTAGCGGTGAAAAATACCTTCCGCAGCAACTATATCAGTACCTGCGCTGCGGCAAAAACTACGGTAGATAATTCGGCGCCATCGCAATACTATCATTTTACATTGTATTATTACGACCAGGCCGATAACCTGATCCGTACGGTACCGCCCGAAGGGGTTACCCTGCTCACCGCTGCGCAGATTAGCCAGGTACAGAAGGCGCGGGGCAATGATGATGCTGGTTATACTTATACCGGCCCAATAGCCAATGCAGATCAAACCCAGGCACTCAATTCATTATCAACCACACTGTTTGCGGCGCAGGGGGCTATAGAAATGTGGCTGTACAACAGTAATGGCAGCACCAATTACCACATAGTTGAGGTAACGCCCGATAGAAAGTGGCTGTTTCAGTTTGGTATTTGGGGAGGCAAGGCCAATATTGATATTTATCCGCTAACGCAAAACACGGCATCAAGCATCGCTTTCAACCCCAACTCGCGGCATTACCGGGCCGATATCAGCTCGCGGTTGCCGCTTAACCCGTTTACACATGTGGTAATCCAGGGGCCGTTGCTGGGTAGCGGTACCACCAAGCCGCAGTTGTATATCAATGGCACAGCAGTAACTGTAACCACCGGCGCCAGCCCCGCGGCCGACGAAGGTTTTGAGGTAAAGGCGACCGCCAGCAGCGTAATCTTCCCGGATATTATTACAACGCTTAAGCACCTGCGGCTGTACTACCACCAGCTATCGGCAGCAACTATTGCGGCCAATGCGGCCAATACGCATTTTGTAATGGCAGATACCCCCGAAGGCGGCTGGTACCGTTTTAACGTGCCCGGTGCCGGCAGCCTCACCACGGCAGGCCCGGGAACTACCAATGAAACCACTTTATTTGGTAGTTACCCTGCCCATACGCTGCCTACCAGCTATGTATACAATACCACCAACCAGGTGGTGCAGCAAAACTCGCCCGATGGCGGTACCAACCGGTACTGGTACGATATGCTGAGCAGGCTGGTGATATCGCAAAATGATAAACAGCTGGCCAATATTGATTACAGCTATACCAAATATGATGCATTGGGGCGCATAACAGAAGTTGGCCAGAAGGATACAACGGCGGCTATCCAGGGCGCCCCCGGTTACCTGGATGACAATGCCATCAGCGACTTTAATAACCGCGGCACCAACAAGCAGATCACCAATACTTATTACGATGCTATCCCCACTAACGCTATCAGCGGCTTGCAAACCAACCTGCCACAAAATAACCTGCGCAAAAGGGTAGTGGCCAGCACCTACCGGGATGTGCAGGCGGGCGCCGTACAACAGGCCACATATTACAATTATGACCTGGATGGCAACGTTAGCACTCTGTGGCAGCAGATAAACGGTTTCAACACTGTTCCCAAACGGATTGATTATGAGTACGATTTGATAAGCGGCAAAGTTAATTTTGTGCGCTACCAGGACGGGCAGATTGATAAATTTTACTATAAATACAAATACGACGCCCAAAACCGCCTTACCGAAGCCTGGACAGGCACCATGGCGATAGGCACCCCGCTTGAAGGAAGCGACCTGCTGCGGGAGAACCAGCGAATGGATGCCACCTACTATTATTACCTGCATGGCCCACTGGCCCGCATGGAGCTGGGCAATCAGTATGGCAAGGTACAGGGGCTTGATTATGCCTACACACTGCAGGGCTGGTTAAAAGGTGTAAACAGCCAAAGCACGGCATCGGCCAATGATATAGGGGGCGATGGTATTGTAGCAGCCGGCAACCCGCGCCAGGGTATAGCTAAGGATGCTTATGCCTATTCTTTAGGCTATTACCATGGCGCGCTGGATACCCTGGATTATGCCGCCATTAAAAGCGCCACCGCGCCCGCTATGGCCATGACGTATAACCATACCGCGCACGAATACAGCGGCCAAAACCTGTTTAACGGCAACATCAGTACCAGTACCCTATCTATCGGGCAGTTTAACGGCGGGGCGCCGGTTGGCTACGGCTACCATTACGACCAGCTGAACCGCCTGAAAACCTATATCCAGCATCCTGGCATCAGCGGTGCCGGCTGGGATGGCACATCAAGAAGCGAGAACTATAAAGAGATTGCCACTTATGACGGTAACGGCAATATTTTAACTTACCGCAGGAACGGTACGCTCGCCACAACACCGGCAACCGCGCAAACTATAGATGAGCTGCGTTACAATTACAACCGCGATGCCAATACCGGAAAATTAACCAACAACAGGCTAAACTATATTTACGATACCGTTGCCACCAGCAATTACACCGGCGACCTGATAAGCCAAAGCAGCGGCAACTACACTTACGACCAAATTGGCAACCTGCTTAAGGACAACCAGGTAGGTATTACCAATATCGACTGGAACGTATACGGAAAAATGACCACCATTTACAAAGCCAGCGGTAATATTGTTTTCACGTATGATGCTGCGGGACACCGGGTAAGTAAAAGAACAGGTGCGGGCCCAACTACCTATTACGTGCGCGATGAGCAGGGCAATGCGCTGGCTACTTACAGCTATGACGGTTCTACTACAACCTGGAAGGAGCAGGATATATACGGCAGTAGCCGTCTGGGTATGTGGACACCAAATTTGAACGTAGGGACAGGCAATACATCCGCTCCTGATGATGAATTTAATAAGGTTGGTAAAAAGTATTACGAGCTTAACAACCACCTTGACAATGTGTTGGCTACCATTAGTGACAGGCGGGTGTGGGCGGCAGGCAATCTCACCGCAGATGTAATAACGGCGCAGGATTATTATCCGTTTGGGATGTTGCAGCCGGGGAGGCAATATACGACAGCCCCAGGTAGTTATCGTTATGGGTTTAATGGGAAGGAGAATGATAATGACATCGGTAAGGGAACGGGCGGTGAGCAGGATTATGGGATGCGGATATATGATCCGAGGGTGGGGAGGTTTTTAAGTGTAGATCCTCTTGCCTCAAAGTATCCATATTTGACTCCTTATCAATTTGCTGGCAATACACCTATGCAGGCAGTTGATTTAGATGGACTAGAGCCTGCATATACCGATATATCAGGAAGAAGGGTTGGGGCCAGAGACGGAGGACTTAGCGGCGGGGCCGCTGTGCCCAAAGTTACACCGAAATTAGCCCTGACAGATGCTCAACAATTAAATGCAATGATGCAAAAAAGGGCGGCAGACCCAATGGTGGGCTATATGACTAATCAATATGGCTTATCATACCCCGTAACAAAATCAGAAGCCGTCGCCCTTGAACAGCAGCATAGAAATTACCTTGGAGAAGTTACGAGCGGAAGTGTTACGGCTTCAATAGGTTATGCCGTGGGAGGAGAAAAATATATGAATTTCGGGTTAGTCCTTGGTGGTATAACTATGGCTCGCTACGGAAACGGCGTGCCTAACGTTACTCCAGATATCCAAATGACGAAGATAGAGCCACCTAGTCTTGAAGTGTCGGCATGGCGTCCTGAACCACCTGCAATACACATGCCGGTACCAGGAAGCGCTGAAGTGCTCAACGATTTTTTCAATTTAAATAAAGCAAAAACAATTCCTGCCGTAAAGAATGAAAATGGAAAAGTAATCACTGGTAAAATTGACATTTATAGAGACAATTATATAATGATCCCCGTAGGAGTGAGCATTGAGATTTTGGAAACCTATAGGGATCAAGCGATTAAAAAAAGATCCGAATATTCGCCTGAAAAATCTGCCTATAAAATCCAAACCAACAGAATACAGCTTGTTGAAAAGGCATTATTAGGATTAAAAAATAAGAGCAATTAATATTAATCGAATTAGATTTGTAAAATGGCAGCAAACGAGAAGGACTTTAATGATAATTTAAATAAGGCTATTTCATGGACAAATAAACTTTCGAAGGATTTTGATTACGAAAACGGATTTTACGGTACAGTTTTTCGTCAAACTAATCCAATAATAAATGGACATCTTCTTTATGAAATGGATTTGGATTATGCTACCTGGAATATAAGTCCATATAAATTTTCTCATTATAAGGAAGCGTTAGATCAAGTTTTAGTTCTAAGAGAAGAGACTCAATTTTCATACTATGAGGACTTATCAAAATTAGGTAGAATTTTAAGTTTTGAAATAGGCTTCACAACCCATGATGGAGGCATGATAGTTGAAAGTCAATGTTTTTTCGATGAAAGTGATGTGCCCCCAATTGATACATGGTTTTACCTGGAAAGCAAATCTAACAAGAACGGTATAGGTTTACTATATTGTTGGATACCTAAACCTTTTGAACACATAGTGGAACACACCATGAAATTTGATTTTTTTGAATGTTGCCGATGGGTGAAGTAATCCCCCAGCTACCGCAAGGTCTTTCCGCTGCCGCAAGGTACTGTCATTAAAAACAAGTGTTTTGAATAATATTTTTCTTTTAAATTTGTAATGCGAAAGAAGGCATACGGCGAGCAATCGACGGATGACTATCTTGTGTAGCCTGGCTTTTAGCCGGGCTACTTCTTTAGCCCTTCGGGCTAAGCGAAAGAAGGCACCGGCTCTCTTTCTCCAGATGTATTTTTTATTGCTTCCGGCCCTTTTGGCATAAATGTTTCATTCTTTTTCCATAGTG